>NZ_JABXEP010000179.1:0-15378 GCF_013372605.1 Myxococcus sp. AM009 | reverse complement strand
GCATGGGGGCGGGCGCGCGGGGACACAGAATGCTTCGCGCCGCATGTTATGGAACGCGTCATGAACCACGCTCACAGTCAGGCTCTCTTCGCCCGCGCGCAGGCCCGCATCCCCGGCGGAGTGAATTCCCCGGTGCGCGCCTTCCGAGGCGTTGGCGGTGACCCTGTCTTCTTCCGTGAAGGCACAGGTGCCTGGCTCACGGATGTGGACGGCAACCGCTACGTCGACCTCGTGGGGAGCTGGGGACCGCTCATCCTGGGCCACGCGTATCCGCCCATCGTGGACGCCATCATCGACGCCGCCCGCCGGGGCTCGTCCTACGGCGCGCCGCACGCGGGCGAGGTGGAGTTCGCGGAGCTCATCTGCGCCACCATGCCCGCGGTGGAGATGGTGCGCCTGGTCTCCAGTGGCACCGAGGCCACGGTGGCGGCCATCCGCGTCGCGCGAGGCTTCACCGGCCGCGAGCACATCCTCAAGTTCGAAGGCTGCTTCCACGGCGCGGGGGACCCGTTCCTGGTGAAGGCGGGCAGCGGCGTGGAGACGCTGGGCCTGCCGGACTCGCCGGGCGTGCCGTCGGCGCTGGCGAAGCTCACGCTCACCGCGCCCTTCAATGACCTGGCCGCCGTGGAGCGCATCTTCGCGGAGAAGGGCCAGGACATCGCCTGCGCCATCATCGAGCCGGTGGTGGGCAACATGGGCGTTCTGGTGCCCAAGCCGGGGTACCTCGAAGGGCTGCAGGCGCTCTGCCAGAAGCACGGCGTGCTGCTGGTGCTGGATGAGGTCATGACGGGCTTCCGGCTGTCGCGAGGCGGCGCGCAGGAGCTGTACGGCCTCAAGCCGGACCTCACCACCATGGCCAAGGTGATTGGCGGAGGCATGCCGCTGGGCGCGTATGGTGGCCGCCGCGACATCATGGAGCAGGTGGCTCCGGCGGGCCCGGTGTACCAGTCCGGCACGCTGTCGGGGAACCCGGTGGCGGTGGCGGCGGGCCTGGCGTGCCTCAAGGCCCTGGCGGCGCCCGGCACCTACGCGCGGCTGGAGGAGGTCAGCCGCATGCTGGAGGTCGGCCTGCTCGCCGAGGCGAAGGCCGCGGACGTGCCCGTCACCGTCAACCGCGTGGGCAGCATGCTCACGGTGTTCTTCACCGGTGAGCCCGTCTACGACTACACCAGCGCGAAGACGGCGGACACGGCGCGCTTCGGGAAGTTCTTCCACGCCATGCTGAACGAAGGCGTCTACCTGCCGCCCAGCCAGTTCGAGGCGGCGTTCGTCTCGCTGGCCATTGGCGAGCCGGAAGTCGCGCACGTCCTCGCGGCGGCGAGAAAGGCCTTCCGTTCGCTTGGCAAGACCGGTTGAGCCCGCGCCCCTCGAGGGGCCCGTCCGCTTCGGTCCCTATACCCTCGCGCGCCGCATTGGCGCCGGGGGGATGGGAGAGGTGTTCCTCGCGCGGGAGGAGGCGCCTCGTCGTGCCTGTGTGGTGAAGAAGGTCCTCCCGCAGCTCATGGCGAGCCCCCAGTTCGCCGGGCGCTTCCGGGACGAAGCCCGCGTGGTGGTGCGGCTGCACCATCCGAACATCGCGCGCGTGTACGCCATGGGCGAGGTGGAAGGGCAGCTCTACCTGTCCATGGAGTACGTGCAGGGCAAGACGCTCAGCCGGCTGACGTACCGGCTGCGGCAGCTCGGGCGGACGTTGCCGTTGGGCATCATGCTCCACCTGGGGCAGCGGCTCTGCGAGGGCCTGGCGTACGCGCACGACGCGACGGACGAGTTCGGCAACCCGCTGCACCTGGTCCACCGGGACTTGTCTCCCGCGAACGTGTGCATCAGCTACGCGGGCGAGGTGAAGATCATCGACTTCGGCGCGGCGCAGTCCACGCTGAAGGAGCAGCAGACGGCGCCTCGGGTGGTGATTGGCAACCTGACGTACATGGCGCCGGAGCAGGCGCGGAAGCGCTTCGTGGACCGGCGCGCGGACGTGTACGCGGTGGGCGCCCTGCTGTGGGAGCTGTTCGCATGGAAGCCCCTGGTACAGCGGGGCGACCCGGTGGAGCGGTGGCGGCGCGCGGCATACCCCCAGTGGGAGCCTGCGGGGAGCGTCCGGCAGGGCGTGCCTACCAGCGTGGATGCGTTCCTGATGCGCGCGCTGGCCTCCGAGCCCGACAACCGCTTCCCGGATGCGGCCGCCATGGGCGCGGAGCTGGCGCGGATGAAGGCGAAGCTGGCGCCCAACGTGGGAGACGCGGACGTCGCGCGCCTCATCGCGGCCGCGTTCCCCCGCGAGAAGAAGGCGGAGGAGCTCGTGCTCCGCGAGCTGCTGCGGGAGCCGCGCTCCCGCGCGCTCACCGAGCCCGCGCTGGCCACCGTGCTCGCGCCGCCCACCGCGCTCGCGTTCGAGCACGAGGGCATCGACGCGCCCGAGGACTACGTCCCGGCCGAGCGTGGCGACGCGGAGACCTTGAAGGCGCCGCCGGACGCCGCCGTGCGAGGCACGCCAGCGAAGGCAGTGCCCGCCGCGCACGGCGACGCGGATGAACTTGAAGTCACGGTGCGCGGGATTCCTGGAAAGACGCCGGAGGTGCCTCGCGCCGTGAACGAACCCCGCGTCACCGCGCTGTACGGGACGGAGGACGAGGCGACAGTGGTGGAGGGTGAAGCCACCGTCGTCCAGCCAGCGCGAGGCCCGACCGCGGGCGCGCCACGCGATGCGGACGAGGAGACCACGGTCGTTCAGCCCGAGCGTGCCCGGATGGCGGCGGACGCCAGGACCGCGAACCCCGGAGCCAGCCTGGGCGGAGACGCGGCGGCCACCGAAGCCGTCGATGCGGCGAAGCTGATGGTCGCGCTGGAAAGGGCGGAGGCCACTCGAAGCCAGGACGCTCGCGCCGCTGTGTCCGAAGACGTCACCGTGACGGAGGTGAATCCCGCCAGGGCGCCCCAGTCCTTGCCGCCCCAGGCCGCGCAGTCACGCCGAGCCACCCGCGAGACGCAGGTGGGCTTCGGCGTGGACATCTCCCAGGCGGTGGATGCCGCGGCGGTGGAGGCCCGTCGTCTGGAGTTGGTGCGCGCCATCACGGGGGATGAAGCGCTGCCCGCGCCAGCGCCCGAGGAGGACTCCGGCACCTGGCTCCGCGGTGGGCGCCCCTGGCTCGTCGCGGCGCTCTGCGTGGGCGCGTGTGCCCTGGGGCTCGCGCTGGCGTGGGCGTTGTCCTGAAGCCAGCCGCGGGCGTCAGCTCCCCGAGGGCAGCCGGTAGCTGAAGCCCAGGCTGATGGTGGCGGTGTCAATCCAGTTGCTGGTGAAGCCGTCACCGAACTCGTCCTCGTTGTCGTCCGACGTGCCTCGCGCGCCGCCGCCCAGGTAGCGCAGGTTGAGGAACGCATCCACGTTGTCGGTGATGCGCACGCCGCCGCGCAGGGACGCGTCCAGCAGCGCGCCCGTGGTGTTGGAGTCACTGTCGCCGTTGATGATGGCCGTGGGCGCGTAGCTGCCGTCCGCCTCGAAGCCCAGCCACCAGCCACGGCCCAGGCCCCACCGTCCGCGCACCTTCAGCAGCGGCACCGGCCCCACGTCCCGCGCCGTCCGCCGCAGCGTCCCGTCCGCGGAGGTGAAGACATAGTTCGCGTTGCGCAGCTGGAGGGACACCCCCACGGACAGCTCGCGGTCCGCCCCGGACAGCAAATCGTACAGGTAGCTGGCCCGGTAGAATGGGAAGCTGTAGCGCACGTCCAGCGGCGTGCCCGCGGGGAAGTCCAGCGCGTCGATGCGCACGTTCCGCTTGAGCACCACCTGCGTGTCGATGGCCAGCGGCTGGTAGAGGAACACCACCGAGTGCCGGCCCTTCAACGTCAGCTCCGCCGACAGCCGCATGAAGTTGTAGAGGTTGTCCTGCCCGCCGTCGTCCGTGTAACGGAACAGGGTGCCGTCACTGCCCTGGCGCAGGCTGTGGGCCAGCACGTCCAGGAAGCCCAGCTCTCCCACGAACTTGAGCTGCACCGGAGGCTCGTCCGGAGGCGTGGGCGCCTGGGCCTGGACGGCGAAGGTGCTCAGACAGAGAAGGACTCCCAGGACGGCGGCATGGCGGCGCATTTCTACTCCTCGCGAAGGGATTTGCGCCCCGGACGCGTGAGCTTCAAGTGCGTTACCAACCTTCGCTCACCGCCGTGGCGGGGGTGTCCAGAGGGAGATAGAGCCGGAAGGTGGTGCCCTGGCCCGGCTGGGACTCCAGCGCGACCCGGCCCTGGTGCGACTCGATGATGCGCTTCACCACCGCCAGCCCCAGGCCGGTGCCCTTGGCCTTGGTGGTGAAGAAGGGCTCGAAGATGCGCGCCCGCACGTCGGGGGCGATGCCCGGCCCGCTGTCCGCGAACCGCACTTCGACTTCGGGCGTCCCCGTCGCGCGCCGGACACTCGCGCGCAGCATGCCGCCCTGGGGCATGGCCTGCACGGCGTTGATGGCGAGGTTGAGGAAGGCCTGGCGCATCATCCGCTCGTCCACTGTCACCGAGGGGACATCGTCCGCCAGGTCCAGCTCCACGCGCACCTGGCCCGGGGCCTCCGCCAGCGCGCCTCGCACCGCGTCCTCCACCAGGGGCGACAGCGGCACGGCATAGGGATGTGGCGCGGGCGGACGCGCGAAGGTGAGCAGGTCCGCGACGATGCGGTTGAGCCGGTCCGATTCCTCTCCGACGATGTCCAGCAGCGGCACCGCCGCGCTGTCCGGCCCGACGATGCGCCGCAGGGACGCCACCGAGTTGAAGATGGCGCCCAGGGGGTTGCGCACCTCATGGGCCACCACGGCGGACAGCTCGCCCAGCGCGGCCAGCCGCTCACGGTGCACCAGTTGAGCCTGGGTCCGGGCCAGCTCCACGTAGCTGGCTTGAAGGTCCTCCACCAGCCGCGCGCCCTCGCGGGCCAGCGCCAGTTGGTTGGCGATGGCGCTGGCTCGCTCCACCTCCGCGAGCGTGAAGCGCCGCGGCCGCCGGGTCTCCACCGCCATCATCACGCCCATGGGGCGCTCGTGGACCACCAGGGGGAGCACCAGGAACGCTCGCGCGCCAGGCAGGCGCCGGACCTCTTCGTTGACGCGCAGGTCGGAGCGGGCGTCCTCCACCATCACCACCTCGCGCGTGTGGAACGCCACCGACGCGAGCGACGCATCGGCCGGGAGGAGCGGCAGGTCGTGCCCTTGCAGCTCCGGTGAGCCGCCCGTCATCGCGCGCAGCTGGAGCCGCTCGCCCGAGCTGTCCGGCAGGAACACGTAGGCGTCCGACGTGTCCACGATGCGCGCCAGGCTGGTGGCGCCAATGTGCAGCAGCTTGTCCAGCTCCAGGGTGGCCGCCAGCGCCTTGGCCACCTCGTGCAGCAGCGCCAGGTCCTCGGCGCGGCCACGAAGCTCATGCAGCAGCCGGTGGGATTCGATGGCCGCCGCGAAGTGGCTGCCCATGGCCTGCAGCGTCTCCCGTTCGAGCGGCGTCAGGGGCCGGCGCTCCCGGAAGAGGGCGGACAGCGTGCCCACGCCCCTCGAGCGCACCCTCAGGGGAACGACCACCACGGTGCGGAAGCCTTGCCGCCGCAGCTCCTCGCGCAGGTCGTCCGGACAGGACTCCACCTCGCGCTCCAGCGGGACGCCTTCGCGCTGCGCCTGGAGGCACAGGCTCCCGGCTCGCCAGCGCCGCGTGAAGTCCTCCGAGCCTTCTGCGTCCAGGCCGCGTGAGTACGCGAGCTCCACCTCGCCGTCGTCCGCTGGCAGGAGCACCGTCACCGCGTCGCAGCCCAGGAGCCCGGCGATTTCGTCGGTCCCCGGCGCGAACAGCGCCTGCGGGTGCGGCGCGGAGGCCATCACCGAGGCCAGGCGGTTGAGCGCCGCCAGCGCCGTGTTCTGCGCGGACAGGCGGGAGATGGTGAGCGCCGCGTCCAGCGCCGCGGACACCTGCGCGCCGAAGAGCCGCACCGGTGGGAGCTCCTCCTCGCGCAGCCAGTCCGCCACCAGCGCGAGCATGGCCCGGGGCTGGCCCTCCACGTCGACGCGCACCGCGATGGCCCGCGTCTGTCCGGCGCGCTGGAGGCCCTGGCGCACCCGCTCGCCTCGGGCGCCCCGAAGGAAGCGCTCGGCCTCCTGCGGCAGCTCGTCCGTATAGGCCGCGCTGTCGCGCCACGCGCGCTTCAGCACGGGAGGCCACTGGCCCACCACATCCCGTATCCAGCGGCCGCTCAGCGCCGCGTCTTCCATGGGCACCATGCCGGGCGGTACGAACGTCTGCCCCAGCCGGACGCCCAGCCGGTCCGGCGAAAGCCACGCGCAGCCGAGTCCCAGCTCTTCCACGCCGGAGAACATCCGCCGCAGCACTTCGCCCTCGGTGCGCAGCGAAGGCAGGCTCGCGCCCAGCTCGGCCAGCCGCTGGAGCACACCGCGGCGCCGGGCCCGCGCCGACACGTCGCGCACCAGCACCACCCACTCCGTGCCGCTGGGAATGACGGTCAGCTCCACCCGGCGCTCCTCTTCGGCGGTGCGCAGCATCGTCTCGTAGGTGGTGGGGACGGGCTCGCCGCGCTTGCGCCGGGCATGCCGGGACGCCAGCTCCGCCGCGCTCGCCGCCGATACGAGGAGCGTGGCGGCCTCGCCCAGCACGGCCTCACGCGGGTAGCCCGACATCGTCACCAGCGCCTCATTCACATAGACGAAGCGGCCGTCACGGACGACGCAGACACCCACGGACATCGCATCAAAGGGGCCGTAGGTTGCCCCGGTTTCGGCGGCGGTTTTCACGGCAGCCTGACTCTTCCACCGCTGCCAGCCCGCGCGAAATCGCCCGCCCGCCGCTTCGCCCACCATCCCACAACCCGGCGCCGCCCCTGCGGCTTGTACGTAGAGCGGGCTCGGCCACGCGGTGCAGCCGAGCCCCTGCCTCCAAGGCGGTTGGCGCCGTGAGCCGAATCAGGCGGGAGCGGCCCCGGGGGACTCCGCGCCGCGGTGGTGGACCTTGGTGTACAGCCCGATGAGCTCCGCCTGTCCCACGATGTGGCCCTCCATGGCCTCCTGGAGCTGCGTGCGCGAGGCGCGGCCCAGGTCCGGCAGCACCGTGTCCAGGGCGAACAGGCGGAAGTAGTACCGGTGCCTGCCCACCGGTGGCATGGGGCCCCCGTAGTCCTGGCGGTGGAAGTCGTTCTGGCCCTGGCGGGCGCCCTCCGGGAGGACGTCCGGCGTGGCGCCTTCCGGCAGGCCCTGGGCCGAAGGTGGGATGTTGTAGACAACCCAGTGGGAGAAGGTCATCTGAGGGTTGCGCGGGTCTGGCGCGTCCGGGTCCTCCACGATGAGGGCCAGGCTCTTCGTCCCGGCGGGCATGCCCGTCCATTGGAGCGGCGGTGAGATGTCCTCGCCCTCGCCGGTGTAGGCAATGGGGATGAGGTCGCCGTCCTTGAAGCGGGGGGACGTGAGCACGAGCGGCTTCGGCATGGAGTCCTCCAGAGGTGTCGCGGTCGGTTGACGCGTATCGGGTGCAAGCTGGCGACGCAGGCGCCCGGGCGCCGAGGAGCGGGCCGGCAGGCGCCCGGAGGCCGGTCACCCGGGCGTTGGGGCAGGCGGCCCTGTCCCCAGGCGCCTCACCAGAGGAGAAAACGCCCTGGTGAGCCCCTCGGGAGGGCCCTCGATTCCATGCGGGGCAGATCGGCGGTAGCTGAGCTTGCCGAAGCGGCAATCGCCGCTGGGGGCCGGGGGGCCGCGGCCCATGGTAGCGGTTGCGTGTGCCGCGTGTTCGGTGTTAAGCGGCGCCCGCGCATAGAGGGGTTTGGGAGGCGTCCGAATGGAAGTGAAGGAGCCCCGGAAACCGGGCGGTTCGGACGGCAGCGAGCTGGGGGAGACGGCCCGGCAGATGAGGGCGGCGCAACCCTACGTCTCGGCGGTGTGGAAGCTGGTGGGTGGCGCGGTGGTGGGCGTGCTGGGCGGCTACTGGCTGGACGGGTGGTTGGGGACGGGGCCCTGGTTGATGGTGGTGCTGAGCCTGGTGGGTATCTGCGTGGGCTTCTACGGGTTCCTCCATGAGATGGCCCGGCTGGGGAAGCGGAAGTGACGGCGCGGGGCGGTAGCGGGACGGACTCCTTCCGGAGTCATGCGGCGCTGGCGGGTGGCGTGGCGGTGGTGGGCCTGGCGCTGGCGGCGTTGATGCCGCAGGTGGTGGAGGACCGGGTTTCGGCGCTGTGGGGCGTGGGGCTGGCGGCGGTGACGGGCGCGGTGGCGCTGGTGCTGAAACGGCGGGCGGTGCGGCAGGACCTCAACGCCGCGCTGAAGGTGGTCGGAATCATCTTTGGCCTTCGGGCCGTGGGCGTGTTGGCGGGGCTGTTGGGCGTGGTGTCGCGGGGAATGGCGGCGGTGCCGTTCATCGCCGGGTTCTTCGGCGTCTACTTCGCGCTGCAGTGGATTGAAGTGAGCTACGTGATGGCCGCGTCGAAGGAATCGGCGGGCGGAGACGAGTGATGCGCAAGGCAATGGTGCTGTTCGCCAGTCTGTTTGCTGCCACGGCGTGGGCCGCGGGGTCCGAAGACGACGTGCCGGGGTACATCCTCCACCACGTCGTGGACTCGCCCTATCTGGAGATCGAGGTCCCGCTCAGCAGCCCCATCCACGCGCTGGACTTCCCGAAGTGGCACATCCCGCTGAAGACCAACGGGTGCGCGGCGCGGATGACGGCGCACGGCGAGGAGGTCCCAAGCCTCACGGAAGGCTGCCTGGACCTGTCCCTCACGAAGCACACCGTGATGATGTGGCTGGCCGCGCTGCTGCTGATGGCCACCCTGTTCACCTGGAGCAACCGCGACAAGACGAAGCTGGTGCCGCGCGGCGCGGGCGCCAACCTCATCGAGATGCTGGTGCTGTTCGTTCGTGACGAGCTGGCCATCAAGAACATCGGCAAGGAGGAGGGCCCCCGTTACGTGCCCTACCTGCTCACCGCGTTCTTCTTCGTCCTCTTCATGAACCTGCTGGGCCTGGTGCCCTGGATGGCGACGGCCACCGGCAACCTGGCCGTCACCGCGTCGCTGGCGCTCTGCACCTTCGTCATCACCCAGGCGGCGGGCATCCGCGCGGCGGGCCTGGGCGGCTACCTGAAGCACCTGACGGGTGGCGTGGCGCCCTGGCTGTGGCCCATCATGATTCCGGTGGAGGTGCTGGGGCTGTTCACCAAGCCCTTCGCCCTCACGATGCGTCTGTTCGCCAACATGCTGGCGGGCCACATCGTCCTCTTCTTCCTGCTGGGCCTCATCTTCATCCTCGGCCACCCGGCGGTGGCGCTGGTGAGCGTGCCCTTCGCCTTCGCCATCTACCTGCTCGAGCTGTTCGTGGCCTTCGTGCAGGCGTACGTCTTCACGATGCTGTCGGCGCTGTTCATCGGCATGAGCGTGGCCATGGGTCATCACCATGACGACCACGGCCACGAGTCCGAGGTGGGCCCCAGCCACGACCACGGCAAGGCGCACCACGTCTAGGCCGTTTGTGACGAGTTAGCGGGGCGCGGGAGTCCGCCGCCCCGGTCGAAGACCCGGTGGTTCGAAAGGCCGCCGGAGGTAGTCCTAAAGGGCCATCACGACCCCCCCACAAGCGGGTCCACGCTACGAAAGAACAAGTGTCACCATGACCAACCTCGCTCTTGCCTTCCTCGCCGCCGGTCTGGGTGCCGGTCTCTCCATCATCGGTGCCGCGCTCGGCATTGGTAAGCTGGCCGCCGCCGCCATGGACGCCACGGGCCGTCAGCCGGCCGCGGGCGGCGACATCCGCACCACGATGATCATCGCGGCGGCCCTCATCGAAGGCGCCACGCTGTTCGCGCTGGTCGTTTGCATCCTGCTCGCCACCAAGGTCTAGGCGAGCGCAGGTCGAGTCATCGCTGGACGGTCGCCGGTGCCCGGAGGGAATTCCACCTCGGGCGCCGGCCGCTCCAGCCGCGGTCACCGAAGTCTTCGCAGCCTCCCTCCCTCACGCTGGACATCCCGCCATGTTCCTGCCCTCTGTCCTCGCCGCCAGTAACCTCGTGAAGGTCCAGCCGGGCCTCATCTTCTGGACCCTCATCACCTTCGTCATCGTGGCCATCGTCCTGAAGATGAAGGCGTGGGGCCCCATCCTGTCGCTGGTCGAGGAGCGCGAGAAGCAGATCGCCAGCTCCATCGAGAGCGCCAAGCGTGAGCGCGCCGAGGCGGAGAAGCTGCTGGCCGACCAGAAGACGGCCATCGCCGAGGCCCGCCGCGAGGCCGCGGAGATGATGCGCCGCAACACGCAGGAGATGGAGAAGTTCCGCGAGGAGCTCATGGCCAAGAGCCGCAAGGAGGCCGAGGAGCTCAAGCTGAGCGCGCGTCGCGAGATTGACGAGCAGAAGGCGAAGGCCATCGCCGAGGTCCGCTCCATGGCGGTCGACCTGGCCATGGACGTCGCCGGCAAGCTCATCAGCGAGCGCATGGACGACAGCAAGCAGCGCGCGCTGGCCGAGCAGTTCGTCCAGGGCCTGCCGCTGAACGGCACCAGCGCCACCGGCGCCGTGCGCCGCACCGCCTAATCCCCTTCTGGGGAAGCGCGCCCCCCGGCGCGCGTGTTCCAGGGAATCACCATGGGTCTATCCATCGGAATCGTCGGGCTGCCCAACGTCGGCAAGTCCACCCTGTTCAACGCGCTGTCGGCCGCGGGCGCGCAGGCGGCCAACTATCCCTTCTGCACCATCGAGCCCAACGTGGGCGTGGTGCCCGTGCCGGATGACCGCCTGGACCAGCTGTCCGCGCTCATCAAGCCGCTGAAGAAGGTGCCCACCTCGCTGGAGTTCGTGGACATCGCCGGCCTGGTGCGCGGCGCGTCCAAGGGCGAAGGCCTGGGCAACCAGTTCCTGGGCAACATCCGCCAGGTCAACGCCGTGCTCCACGTGCTGCGCTGCTTCGAGGACGAAAACGTCACCCACGTCGAGGGCGGGGTGAACCCGGTGCGGGACCGGGACGTGGTCGACACGGAGCTGTGCCTCAAGGACCTGGAGACGGTGGAGAAGCGCCGCGAGCGCACCTTGAAGAACACGAAGATGGGCGGCAAGGCCGGCGAGGAGGCCAAGGCCGAGGTGGCGCTGCTGGACCGCATCAAGGCGAGCCTGGACAACGGCATCACCGTGCGCGCCCAGAAGCTCACCGAGGAGGAGAGCGCCGCCATCCATGACCTGTTCCTGCTCACCGACAAGCCCGTGCTGTACGTGGCGAACATCGGCGAGGCGGAGCTGGGCAAGGAGGACGCCAACCCCCACGTGAAGGCCGTCCGGGAGATGGCCGCGAAGGAGGGCTTCGAGGTGGTGGTGCTCGCCGCCGCGCTGGAGTCCGAAATCCAGCAGCTCCCGGAGTCGGAGCGTCCGGGCTTCCTGGAGAGCGCGGGCCTGTCCGAGCCGGGCCTGCACAAGGTGGTGCGCGCCGGCTACAAGCTGCTGGGCCTGTGGACGTACTTCACCGTGGGCGAGCAGGAGTGCCGCGCGTGGACCATCCACGAGGGCTACAAGGCCCCGCAGGCCGCTGGCGTCATCCACTCCGACTTCGAGCGCGGCTTCATCAAGGCCGAGGTGATGCGCTGGGAGGACCTGGTGAAGCTGGGCAGTGAGTCCGCCGTGAAGGAGCGGGGCATGCTGCGCGTGGAAGGCAAGGAGTACGTCGTCCAGGACGGCGACTGCATGCACTTCCGCTTCAACGTGTAGCGGTCAGCACACGGCAGGCTTCGCGGGCGCTGTGCTTCCAGACGGTCCAGTCTGGAGGCGGCGCCCGCGAGCCGTTTCAGGGGCTCAGAAGCCGCGCGGGCCTTGCAGCACGGTGTAGACCCAGATGCCCACGGCGATGAGCGCCAGCACGGTGGTGAAGGTCGCCGTGCGGCGCATGCGCGGGCGCTCCTCCACCGGGTGGCGCGAGGCGAAGAGCCACATGCCGCCCACCCGAAGGACGAGGAACATGAGGAGCAGGAGCGGGCCCACCACCTGCCAGCCAGAGGGGCGCATCAGCACCACTCCCCACGAGGCGAGGAAGGCGACGTTGCCGAGCAGTGAGGCGATGGCGAAACGGGGATATACGCGTCGAGTGTCCACGGCGCGGGAGTTTCCCCTCACGCGTGTGGGACTCCAACGACGGACTTCGTTGGGTGCGTGGCAGGCGACAGTGGCCCTTCACGCAGTCCCATGTCACGCCGTGCCCGGACGCTTCGCTTCCACGTAGCGGGCTCGGGGGCGCAGCAGGTGGCCTTGTTCCCGCTGTTCCAGCACATGGGCCACCCAGCCGGAGGCGCGCCCCACGGCGAACAGCGTGGCGCCAGCGCCCGGAGGCAGTCCCAGCGCTCCGGCGAGCATCACCAGTCCGAAGTCCACGGACGGGGGCGGATGTCCCGCCGCGTGCATGGCTTCCAGCACGGCGCTGGCGATGCGGACATTGGGGGCCTCGGGGCTCACGGCACGAGCGGCTGCCACCAGCGGCGGCGTTCGCGGGTCTCCGTCCGGGTAGAGCTGATGGCCGAAGCCGGGGACCGCTTCACCTCGCCGCAGCCGCTCCCGGATGACCTCCGCGGCACGCTCCGGACGTCCCACCTCCACGAGCAAGGCCTCCACGCGGTCGCAGGCCCCTCCGTGTTTGGGACCGGAGAGCGCGGCCAGCGCGGCGCTCAAACAGGCGTACAGGTCCGCGCCAGAGGAGGCCGCCACGCGCACGGTGAACGTGGACACGTTCAGTTCATGGTCCGCGCACAGCACCAGCGCACGGTTGAGCAGCTCCGGTGCCCGCTTCACGCGGGTGTTCCAGGCTCGCGCCAGGGACTGCGCCACCGTGGGCTCGCTCAAGGCTTGCGTCACCCGCCGCGGCGCGTTCGCCACGCAGACCCAGGCGGACAGGTGGCGCAGCAGCCTCCGGGCGCGGGCCCGCTCCTGCTCAGGTGGAGCGGCAAAGCGTGCCGGGTCCCTTGCGCCCAGGAGCGGCATCAACGCAGACAGCGCGGCCACGGGAGGTGTTCCACGGGGCAGCAGCTTCGCCAGCTCGGACGGTGGAAACGCCGGCTCAGGGGAGGGCCACCGTGACGCTTCCTCGGGCAGCGTGCCCGTCCACAACAGCTCCGCTACGTCCTCGAACGCGCGTCCTTCCACCGCGAGCGTCACCGCCGAATGGCCTCGGTACGCGAGCCCCTCCGCGCCCACGCGGGACACCGACGAGTCGATGACAGGCTCGCCCCAGCGCAAGGCGCCCGAGGCCACCGCGGCGTGTCCCGCTCTCGCGTCGTGCCTCGCCTTCAGTCGCTCCAAATCCGAGCGCACATAGCGGTTCTCCTTGGTGCCGCGCTCCGGCACGCAGCGCACGAGGCCCCGGCTGACGTAGGTGTAGAGCGTGGCCCGCTTCACGCCCAGGAGCGTGGCGGCCTGCGCCGCGGTCACGAACTCCTCCTCAGGTCGATGGTCGAATCGAGATTGAGAGCGTCCGCCCTTGCGCCTACTCATGGCTCACGCACCTCCGCGAAGGCCATTGTCGACTCGACTGGATGGCGTGTCGACACGTCCCATTCTCGCTGCTCGCGACGCGACCCTGAACAGGAGCACCTGCCCATGTCCTCGCATCCTCACGTCGTCCACGAGCCCGAGCTTCCCTGGACCGAAGTCACGCAAGGTCCCCGGGTGGAGTACCGCCGCAAGCAACTGGGCGCCACCGCCAAGGGCCGCAAGCTGGGGTGCAGCTTGATGGAGCTGCCACCCGGCAGGCACGCGTGGCCGCGGCACTACCACCTGGCCAATGAAGAGGCCTATTACATCCTCGCGGGGACGGGCCGGCTGCGCCTGGGGGACGACACCGTCGCCGTCAAGGCGGGCGACTACGTGGCGCTGCCGGTGGGGCCCGAGGGCGCGCACCAGCTCCTCAACGATGGGGCCGAGACGCTGCGCTACCTCGCCTTCTCCACCATGGTGGAGCCGGACGTCATGGTGTACCCGGACTCTGGGAAGGTGGTCATCTCCGCGGGCAGTGCTCCCGGGGGCGACAAGGCGGCTCGGACCCTGTTCACCACGCTGCCCCTCTCCGCGGAGGTGGACTACTGGAGCGACGAGGAGCGATAGGCTGTGGGCCGCGATGGCCCCATTGCTCGACGTGCTCATCCAGGAGCGACTCCTCAAGGACCGCGATGCCGCCGCGGCGCTGCTGCCGCGTGGCGAGCCGCCTCACGTGTCCATGCTGCGCCTGTGTGACGCGGGCCTGCTCGAAGGCGGCTTGTCCGTGGGGTACGGCGTGCGCGCCGACGAGCTGGTGGGTCCGCTCACCAATGCCATGGGCGGCGCGGCCCGGCGCTTCAAGGTGGTGGATGTGCGCGAGCGCCCCGTGCTGGAGCTCCACGTCATGGCCGGTGACGTGACGGAGCGCTGGGAGGTGGAGGACCTGTCCGCGTTGGTGCACAACCTCAACAGCCTCTACCGCGATGCGCCGGACGTGCGCGCGGTGGCCGAGCTGGGCGAGTGGGAGGACGCACTCCAGCTCTGGTGCGTGGACAAGCGCGCCCTGCCGAGGCTCGCGCGTCAGTCCTTCTTCGCGCCGCGCAACGGCCGGGCGCTGATGAACCCCTCGGGCGAGTGAGCCCTCAGGGGGGCCCGCACTCGCGGTGGACCCTCCTTCTGAGGCAGCATGAGGGGGATGCGCTTCGTCCTGTCCTGCCTGCTCGTGTTGCTCCCGGCGTCCCCCGCGCTGGCGGAGCTGGATTCCTTCGGCCTGGGCTCGGGCCGTGATGGCGCGCTGTCCGTCACGACGGTGGGGCGCGTCCTCAACGCCGCCACGCCGCTGACGGACCTCGCGGTGGTCGGAGCCCGAGACGTTCCGGTGCAGAGCGTCTTGGGCTTCACCGTGGGCGCGCTGGTGCTGCTCCACCAGAGCGGTGGGTCGGAGGAGGCCGTGGTCTCCGGCGACGGCGGCACCCTGGAGCTTCGGCGGATGGGCCACTGGGAGCTGGCGCGCGTGGACGCGGTGACGGCCTCGCCGCCCGTGCTGCGCCTCTCCGAGCCCCTGGTGCAGGCCTACACCGCGCCCGGCGCGCAGGTGGTCTCCGTGCCTGAGTACACGAGCGTCCTCGTGTCCGCGGGTGCCTCCATCGTTGCCCGTCCATGGGACGGGCGCAGCGGCGGCATCCTGGCCTTCCTCGCCACGGGCACGCTGACGAACCACGGCCTCATCAGCGCGGATGGCATGGGCTTCCGGGGCGGGGCCTTCCTCAACCACCCGGACCTCCTTGGTTGCACCGGCCTGGACATCCCACCCGAGGCAGGCGGTGCCTACAAAGGGGAGGGCCTGCGGATGGGCCGCTTCGGCGCGGCCTCGGGGCGCGGCTCCGTGGCGGGTGAGGGCGGCGGTGGCAACTGCCACAACGCGGGAGG
>NZ_JABXEP010000178.1:0-15571 GCF_013372605.1 Myxococcus sp. AM009 | reverse complement strand
CTCCTCAGGTGCCCAGATACCGCTCGCATCCCCTTGGCCCCGCGCGTCACCACGAAACATCTGCTCCCCCCTCTTCTCGGGGGCTCGCGACCAACGCCCCCTCAATCTCAAATACGGACCCAGCCCATTTTCTTGTGCATTCTGTTCAAAAAAATCCGGGGCGCCCCGACTGGAGGCGCCCCGTGAAACCTGTATCGCCAGCGCGATTCAGGACAATCCGGAAAAGTGACACTTATTTACGACGTGCGCTGTCCGAGCCGTCCGGGTGAGACGCTGTCTTCACGGACGGAACGACGGACATCCTCGCCGAGAACGGCGGGTGCGCCGTCAGGCCCGGGGTGGGCTCCGGCGGTGGGTCATGCGGGTTGATGCTCACCACCGCCCCAGCGCGCTTCGACTTCTTCGAGAGCTTCTTCACCATCGCATCCCCCTCTGCGCGGCACCGGCGGGGTCCAGCGGCATGCCGACGCCCCCGCCTCCGCCCCGGTACTACGCCCCGAGTCGGATTCCTTGGCCGTCATTCGAAGAGGAGGATGCCGTGGACCCAGTCCGCGGAGGGGTGGGCCGCCAGCCACGTGCGCCGCTCGTCACGGAGCGCGAGGGCCGCTGGCGCGCCGCTCCGGATGCGCTCGCGAACCGCTTCGAAGAAGCGCCCCGCCGAGTCGGGGATTTCCGCCGTGGAGGCCAGCACCGTGGCCGCGCCGGCTTCGATGAAGGCCACCGGCAGGCTGAAGGACTCATGAAGGAAGGGCGTGGCCCGGGCCGCGCTACACGTGGCCAGGAGCACGAGCGGCGCGCGCTCCAGCTTCAGCGCGCGGACCTGGGAGGCGGATAGCGCATATTGGCCGTCTGTTTCAGGCGCCAGCACCACCAGCGAGGCGTCCGACATCTCGGGGCTGAAGGCGCCGTGCGCGTGGATTTCCACCTCGCTGGCCTGCGCCATGGCCGCCAGCACCCGCGTCGGCGTGGCCTGCACGCCCGACAGCTCGATTCGCCGCGGGTCCGGCGCGTGCGGCGACTCCAGTGGAAGCAACCGCGGGAGGCCCAGCGACGCGGGTGCCTCCACCCCATTGACGACCAGGTGCGGCCCGCTGCCACGAGCCGGCACGGGAGACGCTCCTCCGGGCCGCCCCACGCGGTAGCTCCAGGCGAGGTCCGCGGGCAGCAGTCCCCGCAGGCCATGCACCGGCGGCAGCGCGAGCACGTCCACCCGCTCGCAGCCCCGCAGTGCGGCCTGGAGCGATGGAGGCACCAGCCCGGACGCGTCCCGTCCCAGGGGCTCCGCGCGGCTGGCGTCGAAGTGCCCCTGCAGCTCGCCCGTGGCGCCGCGCAGCGCCACCACCGAGCGCTCGTAGTCCACGGCGACGCCCAGCACACACCGCCCGGGGACCTCCACCTGGAGCGCGGCGCCCATGAGCGCCAGGGCCTCCTCTGGAGCGTCCGTGCGGCCCGCTTCGTGCGCCAGGACGTTGTAGGCCCCCATGCGCGTCTTGCGCGCGTCCACGTCGTTGGGAAGGGACTCCGCCTGTTGGATGGCGCCGCGCAGCAGCTCCAGCCCGGCGGCGCGGTCTCGCTCCAGGACGAACTGCCCCTCGGCGAAGCGCATCTGCGCGAGCTTGCCCGGTGAAGGCTGCGCCCGGTGCAGCTCGGCCAGGGTGCGGCGCAACAGGTCCGCGTCCTGACGGTCCGCGCCGAAGCGCGCCAGGTACGACAGCAACAGCGCGCCGGGCAGCCCCAGCGGCCGGCCACACTCCTGCGCCAGCTCCAGCTCGCTTCGCGCCTCGTGCGCGTCGAACTCCAGCCACGACAGGTAGGCCAGGTTGCGGTGCACGTAGGTGCGCTGCTCGCAGGCCTCGGGCGTTCGCGCCAGGGACTCGCGCAGGTAGGCGCGCGCGCTGGTGACGTCCAACCGGTAGCGAGCGATGTGCGCCAGCTCCTGGAGGAACTGCTGCTCCAGCTCCCATTCCTCCAGCTCCCGGGATGCCAGCCAGCCGCTCCACGCCTGCTCGAAGGCCTCCGCCGGACGGTTGAGCGCGAGATAGAGGTCCGACAGCCGCTTCTTCAGCGTGGCGCAGCGGTAGGACAGCCCCTTGCCCTGACAGGCCCCCACGGCCGCGCGGAGCCGCGCCTCCGCCTTCCACCATTCACCCGCGCGCTCCTCTGCGCCCGACAGCTCGCGCTCGGCCAGCAGCGACAACCAGGGGTCCTTGGCCTCACGGGCCAGCCGCGTGAAGTCCTCCAGGTGGCGCGCGCCCGCCGTCTGATTGATGAGCCCGCCCAGGTACAGGTCATCCTCGCCCGAGCGCCGCAGCGTCTCCAGGAAGCGCGCCGGTGAGGACAGCTCGCCCCGCACGAGCTTCGCGTAGTCCGCCGCCAGGGGCGCGCGGCGGTTGAAGTCCCGCTCCGCCACACGCCGCACGTAGCCGCGAAGCACCTCGCCGCCCTGGACGCCGTCCAACACGTCCGCCAGCGGCATCAGTCGCAGGACCCACTCCCGTGACTGCGCGGCCCGCACCGCGTCGTAGAACGCCAGCCGGACGATGCCAGGAAAGCGCTTCGCCTCCTCCAGCGGCAGCCGCGCCTGCGCGTCCACCATCAGGTCCCGCACCGCCGCGCGAGCCCCCTTCCAGGCCCGGCCCCGCGCCTGCGTCTGCTGCCGGAGCGCTCGCGCGCGGATCCGCGCCTCTTCGCTCCAGCCCGGCTCCCCGCGCTCCACCACCGCGTCGAACGCCTCCGCGGCCAGCAGCGTCAGCCCCATCTCCCGCAGCACCAGCGCCCGGTTCCACTGCGCCTGGGCGTGCTCGGGCGCCTGTCGCAACACCCCGTCCAGCAGCGCCAGCGCCTCTTCCGGATGCCCCTGTTCCAACGCGACGATGGCCAGGTCGCTGTCCCGGTCTGGCGACGGCGCCATCCGGTGGAGGAAGTCGGAGGCCTGCCGCAGGTCCTTGCGGACCAGGTACGCGGCGGCGATGCCGTGCAGGTCCCCCTGGTCTTCCAAGTCCGCCAGCGCCCGCAGCGGCAACGCCACGCCCGCCCCGCTCGGAGGGCCACCCACACCCGCGCGCAGGGGAACGTAGGGCCGGTGTCCATCCGCGCGGGCATAGGCCACCCTCGCCTCGATGAGCCGCGACGACGTCCGCTCGAGCCAGACCTCCTGCTGGGAACCCCGCACGTCGGCGCTCTTGACGCCGAGGACCAGGACGATGGCCGCCGCCACGGCGCCTATCGCGAACGGGGCCCATCGCCAGTGAGGGCGCCCCGGCACGACCACCGGGTCACGTGCCTTGGGGACCTCGGTTCCCATCCAGGGCTCGGCACCATCCTCCTGCGCCAGTGCCCGCGGGTCTCCCATCACATGGAAGCCCAGCAGCTCCAGTTGCATGGCCTCATGCAGACCCGACGCGCAGGGATCACAGCGGGCGAGGTGATGCCGGAAGTTCTCCTCGTCCACGGGCGGCAGCTCGCCATCGAGGAAGAGGGACAACCTGTTACAGAGCGTCCCCATCACGCGCTGCCTCCCCCGTCACTCCCCGTGAGCGGCAGCAGCAGCGCCTTCAATTCCTTGCGTGCCTGATAGAGCCAGCTCCCCACGGTGCCTTCGGGGACGCCCATGCGCAGGGCGATGGCGCGGTAGCGCATCCCCGAGGCATGCAGCGTATACGCCTCTCGCACCCGGGGATTTGGCAGCTGGGCAATGGCCGCCTGGAAGTCCTTCTCCGAGATGTGCTCCCAGGCCTCCCTGGCCTCCGGCTCGGGGGCCGCCACGCCCTCGCGCACCAGCCGCAGCTCTGGACGGTCCTGCTCCAGCAGCTCCGAGCGCCGCTTGCGGCACTGGTCGAGGAAATGATTGGTCATCGCCCGACACAGCCACGCCCTGTAGACGGGCTCCGGCTGCGCGGCGAGTGCCCCGTGATGCAGCAGTCCGCGCGTGAGCGCCTCCTGCACCAGGTCTTCCGGATCAATGCCTCCCTGACCGCACAACCGTCTCGCCAGGGCCAACAGCATGGGCCTGACACGATGAGCGAACTCCTCGAACCCGTCGGGATGCACATCCGTACTGTAGGCCACAGGAATCCGAATGACTGTGGCAATGCATTGGCCGCTCATCGACTCGGCCTCCTTCCACGCCTCTCGAAACGGAGTCCGGGGCAATCCTTGGAAGGCCGTCGTGAAGCAAACTTAATCGCAGCAAGTTGCGCTCGCTCACGGACAGCCCCGCCGCCCCGCGGGTCAGGGATGCGCGAGCGTCAGGCCAGCGCGGCGGAAATCGACGCGGGCTGCGCCATGGGCAATTCCAACGTCAGCGCCGCGCCCCCCAGGGCCTCCGAGCGTCCCGCGCTCAAACGTCCGCCATGCCGCTCGGCGATGCCTCGCGCGATGGCCAGCCCCAACCCCGTCCCTGGCCGAGGTCCCTCGCGCTTGCGACCCGTCACGAAGGGCTGGAAGAGTCGGCGCAGCAGCTCCGGCGGTATGCCTGGCCCGCTGTCCTCCACCCGGACGAGCAACCGGCCGTTCGTCTGCTCGATGGACGTCCTCAAGCGCGGTGCGGGCACGTCTCCCAGGGCGAGCAGGGCGTTCTCCAACAGGATGACCATCACCTGTGAGAGCTGGGACTGGTCAGCCTCCACCGTGAGCGAGGCGTCCTGCTCGGACTCGAAGGAGACCTCGGGCGCGAGCGAGCCCAGTCCCTGCCGCGCGGTGGAGTACGCCAGCGCGACGGTGGCGGAGACATCCACGCGGCGCAGGTCCAGCGGGCGCGGGCGGCCGTAGCGCAGCAGCTCGTCGACGAAGTGACTGGCGCGGTCGATCTGCTCCCGCATGGCGGCCACCGTGTCCGGGTCCCCGCCCCTTCGCTCCAGCAGCTTGAGGTGCGCGGCGAGCACGCCCAGCGGATTGCGGACCTCGTGGGCCACCGCGGACGTGAACTGGCCCAACTCCGCCAGCCGCGCGGAGTGGTCCGCGCGTGCCTCCTCGCGCGCGAGCGCGGCGGCCAGGTCGTCACTGGAGGCCCGGCCCTTGAGGAGCCGGCGCCCCAGCCAGGCCTGCAGCGCCTGCCTCACGGGCTCGAACGCGAGCGCGGCCAGGGCCAGGAGGAAGAAGGCGCCTACGCGGTACTCGGTGAGGAACGGCTGGCCGCTGCCCGACAGCAGCGTCAGCACGCCAAAGAGGAAGCCCGCGGACAACACCGCCGCCACCGCGGAGTAGACGAGGCTGCGTTCGAGCAACCGCCGGTCCGCGGCTGGTTGATGGGCATTGATGACGTGCACCAGCACCAGCAGCGCCGCCAGCACCAGGTACATGCCGAACGGCAACGCGTACCCGCCCGACAACAACAAGGCGTTGCCGATACTGCCCAGGTACGCGAGCAGCCCGGCGATGCCCAGGCCGAGGAGGATGGGCCGCCGCTCGGGCGCTTCGCCGCGATACGCGCGCGACAACTGCACCAGCGGCACGCTCGCCGCCGCTACGGCGAGCACCATGGCGGGCCAGAACAGGGGGCCTCGTCCCATCGCCAGCGGCCCGTGCAGGACGCTGGGGAGGAACGCGCCAATGCCCGTCACCACCACCGCCACGCAGTACGCGAGCACCACCAACCGGTAGGAGCGCTGCCGGGTCACGTCATAGGCGGAGTGCAGGTACGCCGCCGCGATGAAGGCCCCACCCGCCACGAAGCGCTCCCCCACCCACGCCATGGACGGGATGCAGAGAAGCAGCAGCGCGCCCGTCCACCCCGCGGTCGCCAGACAGTAGAGCGCCAGGCCTCGTGCGTTGTGCCCCCGGAGCGCGGCCGTGAAGAACAGCAGCAGCGACACGGAGAGGACAGGCACGAGGCTGTAGGCGAACAAGGGCCCCATGCCCGTACTGTGACAGATTACGCTCCGCGAGCACCTGCTCAGCGCACCGTGGCCAGGAAGCCGTCCAGCAGCCGGTTCACCTCATCCGGCGCGTCGAGCTGCACCCAGTGTCCCGTGCCCTCCACCTTCGCGTGCGGCAGCTCCGGCACCAGGTGGTGATACGAGCCCGGCGCCTCGTTGAAGGCCGTCACCACCGACAGACGCGGCCCCGAGTAGCGCCGCAGCGGCGTCACGGGGTCGAAGTCCAGCAGGGCTCCCAGTCCGCCCCGGACGCCCTCTTGGGACGTGGCGCGCAGCTCGGACAACACCCGCTCGCGCACCTCCGGCCGGGACGGCGCCAGCATGGGCGCCCACGCCTCCTGCACCACCGCGCTCCAGGCCTCGGTCGCCAGCAGCGCCATCAAGCCCTGGACCTGCTCCGCTGGCATCGCACGTCCGTCCGAGGCCGGGTCGAGGAGGAACAGCCCCGCGACGCGGTCCGGATGCGCCCCCGCGTAGGCCACGCAGACGGCCCCGCCCAGGCTGTGCCCCACCAGCACGAAGCGCTGAATCCCCAGCCCCTCCACCACCGTCCCCACGTCCCGCGCGAAGTCCTCCACGGTGAAGCCGCCGTCCCGTGGCAGCTCGGACTTTCCGTGGCCACGCAGGTCCAGCGCCACGGCACGCCGGCGCTCCCGCAGGTGCGACAGCTGCGCGGCCCAGTGCGTGGTGTTGCCGGCACTCGAATGGACGAACACCACCGGCAGTCCACCCACGCCCCCATCGTCGACATTCAACATTCCCTTGGCACCCATCATGAAGTTCTCCTCTAACCTCGAAGCGCGCGGTCATGCGCGACCTGATGCTTGTGGAGTACGGCCCATCCCTGACAGAAACTGTCAGTAATGGCACGAGTCGACCGGGTGATGCGGCTGCTGGACTTCTTGAGGGGACGGGATGGGACGACGGTGGCGGAGATATCCGAGGCGCTCGACGTGAGCGCGCGCACCGTCCACCGGGATTTGGCGACGCTGCGGGAACAGGGCATTCCCCTGAGCAGTGACACAGGCCCTGGGGGCGGCGTCCGGCTGGAGCGGGACCGGGGCGTGGCGGCCGTCCACCTGTCGCAGGAGGAGGTGGTGGCGCTCTGGCTGGCCGCCAACCTGTCCGCTACGGGCAGCACGTTGCCTTGGGGAAGCGCGGCGCGCTCGGGGCTCCAGAAGCTCTTCGCCAGCGTCCCCAAGGAGCGGGCCCGGGGCATGCGTGAGCTCTGCCGCCGCGTGGTGGTGGGACGGCCGGCGAGCGCCCGCGTGCTGGCGGGCGCCGGAACACCGCCCGAGGAGCTGCTCGCCGTCTTCGAGCGGGCCTTCCGCGAGCAGGTCTGCCTGTCCTTCGAGTACCGCGACCGGCACGGCAAGGCGACCCGCCGCGTCGTGGAGCCACACGGGTTGCTGGTCGAATCGCCCGTCTGGTACGTGCTGGCCCGGGACGTGGAGAAGGCCGCGGCGCGCATGTTCCGCATGGACCGCATCCGCCGAGCCCGCCTCGTCCCCGGCCGCCCCTTCACGCCCGACATGGAGGGCCTGCGAGCCCAGGCCGAGGCCCAGCGCGCGGACGGTGCGCGAGCCCCAGGCTGAGGTAGGCTGCGCGCCCGCCGGAGCCGGAGTGCGCGCCGGAGTCACCAGGAGTCACACGGTGCGGTACTTCGCCATGGTCGCGGCCGGGGCCACCCTCTGGGGGTGCTGGGCGCTCTTCTTCCGTCCAGCGGGGCTCGCTGGGCCGCAGAACGCCTTCCTCGTGCTCCTGGCCATGTCGCTCCCGGCGCCCTTCCTGTTCCAGCGCGACGCCCTGCGCGACCGCCGGGCCACCCTGGCGCTGCTCATCGTGGCGCTGGCGGACGCGGCGAACACGGCCCTCTTCTTCGCCGCCATGGAGCGAGGGCCGGTGTCCATCGCCGTGCTGACGCACTACCTGGCACCCTTGCTGTTGGCGCTGCTGGCCCCCTGGGTGCTGGGCGAGGAGCGCTCCACCCGGGCCCTGATTGGAGGCCCCGTGACGCTGGTGGGCCTGGCCCTGCTCATTGGCCGGCCCGACGGCGGCTTCTCCGGGCTGACGGCGTTGCTGGGCGCGGGCAGTGCCTGCTTCTACGCCATCATCGTCCTGGCCGCGAAGCAGGCGGCGCGGGCCTATTCACCCATGGCCGTGACCTCCCTGCATGCGCCCATCTCCGCGGGCGTGCTGCTGCTCTGTTTCGGAGGCCAGGCACTGCCACCCACGGTGGATGGAGGCACGCTCCTCGTGCTCGTGGGTGGCGTCGTTTGCGGCCTCATTGGAAACATCCTCTTCCACACCGGTCTGCGACGTATTCCGACCGCGGCCACGGCGGCGCTCACATACCTGGAGCCGCTCACCGCGACGTTGGTGGGCTGGGCCTTTTTCTCGGAGAGGCTGACGCCCGTCGCGCTGGGCGGCGGGCTGCTGGTGCTGGTGGCGGGCGCATGGGTGGCGGCCGAGCGACGCGCCACCGTCCAGGCAGTGCCGCTGCGCGCCGCGGCACGCTGAATGCGGGTTCCAAATCACCGCTTGCATGCGTGGGGAGTCCTTTGGTCCTCTTGGGCCCCCGCACACACTCTCCCCTCCGTTCCTGGCGACGCCGTATGCCTATGGAAACCGCAGCCGACAGCCGTGAGTACCGCGTCGTCTTCTTCTGTCCCGCTTCGAGCGCCCGGCTCGAGCGGCTGGAAGTGCCCGTGCGACGGCTGCTCTCGCGTATCCACGCGCCGCCCGCGGAGCTGGCGCCGCTCCAGGAGGCGGGCGCGATCACGGAGGCCGGCTGGCAGGTGTTCCTCGTCCGCTCGCTGACGGAGCGCTCCGCGGCGCAGGCCATGGCCGCCTACGTCAGCGAGGCCACGTGCGCGCTGGCCGCGGAGCTGGACGCGGAGGTGCTGGGGCTCTACGTCGACGTGTCCGGTGACTCGGCGCGCATCTGCCGCTGCGGCCCCGAGGATGGGCCGGAGACGTTCGCGGGCCGCCGACAGGCCGCGCTCAACCGCACCGCCGAATGGTTGGAAGTGACGCCCGTCAGCCTCTCCGCCCTCTTTCACCTCGACCTGCCCGACGCGGAGTATGAGCCGGACGCGGATGACCGCTTCGTCGACGAGAAGCTGCGCGAGGCCCGGACCCTCATGGAGCGCTACCGCCAGGGCAAATGAGGTCTCGAACGCCCGAGGACCTCGCGGGCCGCTGCCCGCGCTGCTTCCTCCCCGTTGCCCTGTGCCTGTGCGCCGAGGTGCCGTGTGTCTCCACGCGCACCGAGCTGCTCATCGTCCGGCACCACAAGGAGACGCTCAAGTCGACCAACACGGCGCGCATGGCGGCGCTCGCCATTCCCCGGTGCAGCATCGTCTCCTATGGCTCGCCGGGGGTGCCCTTCGACGCCTCCGTGCTGGAGGGCGACGACACGTGGCTGCTGTTCCCAGACGCGCACCAGGAGCCCGAGCCCGGTGCGGCCTTTCCCAGCAGGCTCATCATCCTGGATGGGAGCTGGGGGCAGGCACGCCGCATGGTGCAGCGAGTCCCCGCCCTGCGGCGGCTCCCCGGCTTGAAGCTGCCTCCGCCCGCTCCGGACTCACGGCGACTGAGGCGCCCGCCCCACCCGGATGGCATGTCCACGCTGGAGGCCATCGCCGGTGCGCTCGCATACCTGGAGGGCGAACACGTCGCCCAGCCGCTCTATGCGCTGCACGAGCAGATGATTGACCGAGTCCTCGCGAGCCGGGGACGGAACACGTAGCGCGCCCGGCGTGCACCGAGCGACCACCCCCGCCGGCCGCCTCGCGGTGCGCACGAGCCGTCCGCTCAGGACGGGGTTGGTGCCGACAGGCGCGGGCTTCAGCGCGCGGTCAGCGCGTCCAGTTCCGAGATGAGGGCGGGCACATCGCCGCGAGGAACCGTCCGGCAGGGCCAGAAGCCCGCGGCGCGGTCCGTGGCGATGACAGGGAGGCCTTGCTCCCGCGCCCGCGCCAGCTCGCTCAGGTGGCTCTCACACCACGCTGGCGCGAGCACCACGTCCACGTGCTCAAGCGTGCGCTGCACCTGCGCCGTCACCTTCCGCACTCGCGGGTGATTCAGATGTCGCGAATCCGTGCCCTCGGCGGGGCGCACCCAGAGGTTCCACTGAGGTCGCTCGTCGAGCACCGCCAAGGCTTCTCGCAGGCCGCCGCGCGCCAGGGCGGGCCCGGCGAGGAGGGCCACATGCGGGCCGTGGTGCTGAGGCAGCCGGGGCGCCTGGGGCGGTTCGCGGTCCGTTGGAAAGTGCAGCCCGCGGAGCTTCTCCGGAGCATGTCCGGCCAGCCGCAGCCGCTCCAAGGCGAGCGCGCCTCGCACCCAGATTTCATCCGCGAGGACTCGCTCCGCCTCCTGCCGCGCGACGTCCTCCGCGGAGGCGCGGTGGTTGCGCAGGAAGGCCTCCTCCGGGTGCCGCGCGGCGGCGGCGTCCAGGTCCGCGTGCAGCTCCCTCAAGGAGGGCAGGTCCTCCACCAACACGCAGCGCGCGCCCTGGCGGCGGGCCACCGCGAAGACCTCCCGGGCACAGAGCGCTGGCGCGAGCACCGTCTCCACCGACGCCGGGAGCAGCGCCGAGGCCGCCTGCGCCCACCGCTTGCGCAGGGTGAAGCGGGCCTGGAAGGTCGCCGCCGTCGAGCGCACCGCGACGCGCATCCCCGCCTCCACGGCCGCCCAGCCCGGCAGGCCCCAGACGCGGAAGCCATCGGGCACCGGCAGCGTCCGGCGAGTCCAGGCGTGGCGCAGGCGGGTGGGAACGGGGCCCCAGGCGGGCAGTCTCGGCAGCGCCCAGGGGGCCAGCACCTCCGCTTCGCGCGGGAGCAACGATGCGAGCTGTGAGAGCCACGGGGCGGGCTCCGGTGCGAGCACCAGGTTCATGGCGCCCTGGCCTCTGACCGCGGGACCTCGACGCGAGCGTGGCATGCGGTCTCCCCGCACGTCAGGCACGTCCGCTTCCGCGCCTCGGGGTTCAGCAGGCGTCGCCGGTTCTCGGCGATGGTGCGCTCCTCGAGCACGGCGCCAGAGCCGGTGTCTTCAACTCGGCGCACGACGCGGTTGATGCGCAGGGTTCCCTCGGGGAGTTCGAGAAGGGACTCGTCCTCGGACCACAGCAGTGAGCGCGTCCGGGGGGCGTGCGCCCCGTGGATGGAGAGCCGCAGCTTCCCGTCCGCGACGCGGGCTCCGAGCCGCACCGGGCCCTCACGCGGCGCCATCACCAGGTCCACATAGGGCCAGGCCACCGTGGCATCCATTCCCCACAGCGCGCCCGGTGGCGGAGGCACCGCCTCCATCGTGTGCCCCCAGCGCTCCAGGATGTGCCAGCCCTGACGGGCGGCGAACTCGAAGAGCGCATTGGCCAGCAGACAGATGCCCCCTCCGATGGACGGGGTGAGACAGCCGCCGCTCAGCGCCAGCCCATGCCGGTAGCCGTTGCGCTCCGTCAGCCGGCCCAGCGTACGCCAGAAGGAGAGGGGCCTGTCCGGAGCGACGAGGAGGCCATCGAAGGCCGGCGCCGCCAGCCGCACGTTGTGCTGCTTGCCCGCTTCGAGCACGGGGTCCGCGTCCTCGTCCGCGCGCAGCAGATTCACCGTGTGCGAGCCGAGGAGCACGCCCTTCTCATGCATGGACGCCAGGAGCGGGCGCGGCCAGCGCTCGGGGGTCGCGGTCCACCGCGCCAGGCGGTTCGCCTGGAGCATCCACTGCTTGCTCCGCCTCCACAGCAGGGCGGGCGCGGATAACTCCAGGAGGCGGGGAGCGATGGCGGGCGTGGGCATGTCCGAACATTCTGCAAGGGTGGCGCCAGGGAAGGAAGCAAGGGGCGCTGCCGCGGGGACACTTGTCCGGAGCTCCCCGCCGCTTCGGCGTCGCCCGACGGCGCGGGCTGTTAGACTTGCCGCATCATGACCCGCGCCCAGCCCTCGGACACCGTGGTCCTCTTCGACGGCGTGTGCAACCTGTGCAACGGCACGGTCCTCTTCATCATCGACCGGGACCCGGACGCGCGCATCCGCTTCACGGCGCTGCAGTCCCAGCGGGCCGCCGCGCTGCTCGCGCCGCACGGCGTCGTGCCCAAGGAGGAGCCGGACAGCTTCGTCCTCCTGCAGGACGGCAAGCTGTACGAGCGGTCCACGGCCGCGCTCCGCGTCGCGCGGATGCTGCAGGGGCCGTGGCGGTGGCTCTACGCCTTCATCGTGGTGCCCCGGCCGCTGCGCGACCTCGTCTACCGAGTCATCGCGCGCAACCGCTACCGCTGGTTCGGACGAGAGGCACAGTGCCGCATCCCCACGCCCGAGCTGCGAGCCCGCTTCCTTCCGGAGGCCGCGCCGTAGCCACGCGGCGCCCATCGAATCAGCAGGCGTTGGCGTCCGTGCAGCGCGCCTTCTTCATCTCCGTGGCGAAGGGGCTGGGCGCCAGGAAGCCGGTGACGCGGGGCTGGGTGAGCACCTTGCCCTCCTGCGAGATGAACGCCACGGTGGGCAGGCCCTCCACGCCGAAGCGGTCCAGCAGCGCGTCCAGCGAGTCCTCGCTGTTCGTCGCGTCAATCTTGATGTTGAGGAAGCGCCCCGCGTCGGACTGGGAGATGACCTCCTGCGCGGGGTAGGTGTCGCGGTCCAGCTCCTTGCAGGCCGCACACCAGTCCGCGAAGAAGTCGATGAGCACCGGCCGGCCCTCCGCCTTCGCCTGCGCGAGCACCTGGTCGAAGGCCTCTGGGGAGAAGGTGGCCTGCTTCGCCGGCATGACGTGGTGCCACTGCCAGGACGGAGCACGCGGCGGCTCGGTGAGGCCCAGCTCCACCCACAGCGTGCCCACCGGCCCCGCGTCCAGCGCGCCGCCACGCAGCACCAGCGCCGCGACGACGAGCGCCACGCCCAGCGCCTTGAACGAGAACTCCCGCGCGCCTTCCTTGAACGAGCGATGCACCGCGCCCAGGACCACGCCCACCGCCACCAGCAGCGCGGCGATGACGGCCCCCGGAACCCGGCCCACCAGGAGGCCCAGCCCCTTCACCACGTCCCGCGCCCAGGGGAAGGCGTCCTTGAGGTAGCTGAAGGCCAGGGCCACCAGCATGATGCCCAAGACGCTCTTCACCCACTCCATCCACACGCCGCCGCGCGGCAGCCGCACGGTGAAGACGCCGATGAGGAAGAACGGCACGCCGATGCCCAGCGCGTAGACGAACAGCAGCGACGCACCCAGCGTGGTGTTCGCCGACTTCGCCACGAAGGCCAGCAGGCCCGTCAGCACCGGGCCGGTGCACGGCGCCGCCAGGAAGCCGGACACGCTGCCCATCAGGAACGCGCCCGCCACGCCCGCGCCACCCACGGCGTTGAGCTTCGTCTGGAACGACGACGGCAGCGCCAGCTCGAACGCGCCGAACATGGACGTGGCCAGCAGCAGCAGGAACACCGCCAGGCCCGTCACCACCGCCGGGTGCCCCAGCATCGACCCGAACGCCTGGCCCGTCTTCGCCGCCAGCACACCCAGCGCGCTGAACACCACGCCCATGCCCACGATGTAGGAGGACGTCAGGAGCAGCGCGCGGCCCCGGCCCTCCGCCTTACGCGCGCCGAAGACGGACACGGTGATGGGGATGAGCGGATAGACACACGGCGTCAGCGCGGTGAGCAACCCACCCGCGAACACCACCGCCGCGCCCACCGCGAGGCTGCCGGATTCGAGGAACCGGGCCGCATCCAGGTTGGCGTTGGGGCCCGTGGGCAGCAGCCATGGCACCACGGCCACCGCCACCCCGGCCAGCACCGCCATCACTCCGAGCTTCTTCGCATCCATGCGTGCGTGACTCCGTGGTCCCAGGCCCCCTTGTATACGCAGGCCCGGGGCCCCGGGCTACTGCGCAGGCGGAGCAAGCGGGGAAGCAGGCGTCTTCAGTCCAGCGGAGCGCGCCAGTCCCATGACGCCCTCCACCGCCGCGGCGATGTAACCAAACGGGTTGGCCCCATCCACCGCGGTGACGTGCACCTCGCCCATCTTCTGCTGGAAGGCCGCGGCCACCTGGGGGAGCTGCTGCGCCAGGGTCATCTGGATGACCTCCGCGCTGACGCTGTTCTCGATGTCGCGCAGCGCGCGCGCCTTGCCCAGCTCCAGCTCCTGCTGCGCCTGGTCCTTGCGCACGCTCAGCTCGGCGATGACGACCTCCGTCTCCACGATGGACCGCCGGGCCTGCACCACCTGGAGCTCCGCGTGGAGCCGCTCGGCCTCCTGCTGGTGCGCGGCCATCTGCACCTCGTGCCACGCGGTGGCCTGCTCGTGCTCGCGGCGCAGGCGCTCCAGCTCCAGCTGGGCCTTGGCGCCGGCCTCCTCCTGTTCGCGGCGCAGCTTCGCCAGCTCCACCTCCTGCTCGTGCCGCTGGCGTGACAGCTCCAGCTCCTGCTCACGCTGCTGCCGCGCCAGCTCCATCTGCGCCTTGGCGTTCTCCGCCTCCTGCGCGCGCTGGAGCCGCACCAGCTCGATTTTCGCCTGCGCGGCCTCGGACTCCTGCGCCAGCTTCAGCTTCTCCAGCTCCAGCTTCGCGCGCCCGGCCTCCGTGTCCTGCTCGCGCTTGAGCTTCTCCAGGGCCACGCGCTGACGCGCGACCTCCGCGTCCTGTTCGCGCTGGAGCTTCTCCATCTCCACCTGCGCGCGGCTGACGGCCAGCGCCCGCTCGGAGACGATCTTCGCGTCGGCCAGACGGGACTCGGCGGACAGCGCGTCCAGCTTCGCCTGCTCGTCGGCCACCTGCTTCTTCTGGCGCACCTCCTGCTCGGCGGCCATCTTCGCCAGCGCCACCTCGCGCTCCACGGTGGCCTGCTCCTGCTTCAGCGTGCGCTCCTGGCCGAGCTTCGCCTCGGCCACGCGCGCCTCCACCGCCAGCGCCTCCAACCGGGCCTGCTCCTCCGCCGTCTGCTTCTTCTGGCGCACCTCCTCCTCGGCCGCCAGCCGCTGGAGGCTCAGCTGCCGCTCGGCCTCCGTCTCCTCGCGGTGGACGAAGCGCTCCTTGGCCAGCTCCGCCTCGCGCGCCTGCCGCTCCTGCTCATGGCGGAAGCGCGCCTGCATGTTGGCGAAGACGGTGGAGGACAGGACGCGCACGTCCTGGATTTCGATCGTGTCCAGGAGGACGCCCCAGCCCGCGTCCGTCTGGTCCTCCAGGCGGCCCCGGCCCGACAGCACCGGCGCGATTTCGCGCACCAGCTCCGCGGCGATGCCCTCCTTGCGCTTGGAGAGGCACTCCTCCACGGACATGTTCGCCACCAGCCGCCGCGCGGCGCCGACGAACATCTCCCGCAGCAGCTCCGCCAGCTTCTCCTGCGCGCGCTCCGGGAAGGAGAAGTTGAGCATGCGGAAGGCCACCAGCGGGTCCGAAATCCGGTACACCGCCAGCCCCGTCACCTGCACGCCCACCTTCTCGTGCGTCACCTGGTCCGCGGTGAACTGGAGCCGCTGGATGCTGGTGGGGACGATGGCCACCGAGTCCCCCGGCAGCTTGAAGCAGCTGGCGCCCTGGCCGCTGACCTCGCGCACCCGGCCGCGCCGCATGTGGACCAGGAACTCACTGGGCCGCGCGGTGACCAGCCCCCAGCGCTTCATCTTCTCCGGGTCCTCCGCGGGCTTGCCAGCGCGCCAGCCGTCCACGTAGCGCGGCTGCTCCAGCTTGCCGCCGCCCCCTCCGCCCCCTC
>NZ_JABXEP010000177.1:0-15583 GCF_013372605.1 Myxococcus sp. AM009 | reverse complement strand
CCCCGGAAGTGGAGTCCGAGCCCGAGTCCGAGGAGACCGAGGCCACGGTGGATGACGCCGCGTCCCGCTTGAAGGCCGCCGCGTCCCCGGACGCCCTCAACGGCGCGCCCGCCTCCCCGGCCAAGAAGCCCAAGGCGAAGGGCAGCGGCCCGAAGAACATCTTCGTGGACGCGCCCAAGGAGCACCTCACCTTCCTGGAGGGCATCATCCAGCAGCTCCAGGAGGCCGGCGCCGCCAACATCCGCATCGACCACGCCACGGACCGGTGGATGGTCGTCGTGGTGGACTCGAAGTAGTCCGAAGTCCCCGAGCCCGCGCGCCCGTCACCTGACACTGGCGCGCGCGGGCCCGGCCCGCCTCGCGTTCCCGGTGGCCACCAGCGCCCACGGTGTGGATGAATCGTGTGCGTGATGCGCACGCTCCTCACTGTCTCCGTCCTGCTGTTCGCCACCGCCTGTTCCCACGCCAGCGCCACGCGCCTCGATTCGGCGGTGGAGCCCCCAGGTCCCCAGGCCCCCTTGTCCGGCGGGTGGAAGTCTTCGCTGCACCGTGAGCACCCGCTCTCCGGCCGCATCTGGGACGTGAAGGCCGCGCGCTTCGTGGACGCGGAGGCGCTGCGCGGCGCCCTCACCCAGGCCCGCTTCGTGGTGCTGGGCGAGCGCCATGACCAGCCCGACCACCACCGGCTCCAGGCGTGGCTCGTCCAGGCGCTGGCCACGGGAGGACGAAAGCCCGCGCTGGCCTTCGAGATGCTGGACGTGGGGCAGCAGGCAGCGGTGGATGCGGCGCTGGCGCGGGCTCCGCGCGACGCGGAGGCGCTCGCGCTCGCCGTCGACTGGGCGGACAGTGGCTGGCCGGACTGGAGCCTGTACCGACCCGTCTTCAAGGCCGGGCTGAAGGCGGAGCTCCCCATCGTCGCCGCCAACCTGCCGCGCGCGCAGGTGCGTGATTTGGTGATGCGCGGTCCGGACGCGCTGGCCCCCGAGCTGCGCCAGCGCCTGTCCCTGGACACGCCGCTGCCGGAGGCCGTGGAGCAGGCGATGCGGCAGGAGCAGGACGAGGCCCACTGTGGCCACCTGCCCAAGGAGCTGCTGGGTCCCATGGTGCAGGCCCAGCGCGCACGGGACGCGCACCTGGCGGACCGGCTGTCGAGCGCGGCGACGGACCAGGGCGGCGTGCTCATCACCGGCAATGGCCATGCCCGGACAGACCGGGGCGTCCCCGCGCGGCTCGCGGCCCGTGCGCCCGACCAGGACGTGCGCTCCGTGGGATTGCTGGAGGTCGACCCGAAGCAGCCCGAGCCGAAGGACTACGCGGCCTCCTTCGGCGCGCAATCGTTGCCCTTCGACTATGTCTGGTTCACCCCGGCGGTGCCCATGGAGGACCCGTGCGCGGCGCTCCTCAAGCGCCCCAAGAAGTAACGCCCGGGGCGCGTGGCGTGACATAGCCAACATGCCAGCAATTGGGCTATGTCGGCGCGCCCATGACGTCCTCGCTCCTCGCCGCCTCGCTCATCATCGCTTTAGGACAGAGCCCGGAGTCCGTCTCCACGGAGCCCGCTGCGCCAGAAGGCTCCTTCCTCCAGACGCGTCTGTCCTTCCTCGCGGGAGACACCGACTTCGACGCCCCTGATGCCACCACGCGGTTCCATGTCGCGCTGGACGCGCGCACAGCGGAGCTGGCGTCCGGCCTGCGCGCCGAAGCAGGGCTGTCGTTGTTCATCAATCCGGTCGCCGTCTCCGGCGCCATCCTTCAGGACAACGCCAGCTTCTTCGGCCTCCGGTATCGGCCTTCCTCCTGGGCGCCCGATGAGCGCCTGGCCTTGACGGTGTTCCCGGTGAGCGCCACCCGACTGCACATGGGCTACGAGAACCCGGTGGCCTGGGCACGCATCTCGTCCATGACGCGCTCGGGAGATGACGGCGAACCCGCCCTGGAGCTGCGCCTGTCGCGGTGGAGATGGGATGCTTTCGTCGCCGCCAGATTCCCCAGCCTGCAGAACGGCGTGACCCAGGAGTTGGAGCGGCGCCTCATGCTCCTGGTGGGCGCCGGAGTGAACCTCTCCCCGGCCTTCCGGGTGGAAGCCGGGGCCGCGAACCTCGACCTGGGCCCCGGGAGCCTGCCCTACATCAGCGGCTGGGAGGGCGACATCTACACGCGCGGCGTGTCCGGGCGAGTGATGTGGCGCCATGGCGTCCCCGTCGGAGCGAACGTCGACCTGGCGCTCTACGAGGGAGACCCGACCTTCTTCGAGCGCTTCTTCGCCTCCGACGTCTATCCCGGTGGCTTTGGAGCCCACGTCGCACTGGAAGGGAGCTACGTCTCCCAGCAGCTCATCGACAGTGAGTCGCCCGTGCAGGGTGCCATGCGAAAGCAAGCAGCGCACGCCGCGGCGCTGGTGACTCGGTTCAAGTGGGACCGGCTCCGGCTTCACGCGCTCGCGTACTACAGGACGCCCTCGTTCATGGTGCTTTCGCACCCGGGCTTCTTCCCGACGGGAGGCGCCCTGTTCGAACAGATGGAGGCGCTGGCCGAGCTGTCCGCGACGGTGGGGGCGGACTACTTCCTCCAAGACTGGGGGCTCACGCCCGGCTTCCTCGTCCGCGTCACCGCCCCGGCCACACTGAAGTCGCTGGTTCCGCAGCCGATGTGGCCCCGCAGCAATCCCCTCATCGTTCGGGGCAACAACTTGTATTCCTCGTTGCCGGAGGGCGAAGACCGGAGCCCCATCCTCACCGCGAAGGCCACCGCGCGGTGGGACCTGGGCGAGGTCGCAGGTGTCCTGGCCGAGCTCTTCTACACACGCGACCCGAACCAGACCACCTACGCGGATGACGACACGGGCGTAGCAGTGGTGGTCTGGGATTCGCAGGACATCGTGGGCGGCAACCTGCTGCTCCAGGTGCGCTTCTAGACCTGCGTTGGAAGGACCAAGACGCTACGCAGCGCGGCGCTCGTACCGAGCTTCACGCCGTGGGGACCGTCCCGCCATCGACGACGAACTCCGTCCCCGTCACCGAGCCCGCGCGTGGTGAGGCGACGAAGGCGATGAGGTCGGCGACCTCGCGAGGTTTCGCCGGACGCCCGACAGGGATGCCACCCAGCGACTTCATGACGATCTGCTTGCCGCCCTCGTAGTCGGTGCCCGCCTGCTTCGCCAGACGCTCGACGAGGTGCACAGCGGCCTCTGTCTCGACCCAGCCTGGCGAGACGCGCACCACGCGCACGCCTTGAGGCGTCACCTCTTTCGACAGCGCCTTGCTGTACGTGGAGAGCGCCGCCTTCGCCGCCGCGTACGCCGTCGTGGATTCGGGCAGCGGCAGCTCATGCTGAATCGAGGTGACGTGCACGATGACGCCGGAGCCCTGCGCGAGCATCGTCGGCAACAGCGCGCGGTCGAGCCGCACGGCGGGCATGAGGTTCAGGTTCAGCTCTTTCTGCCATTCGTCGTCCGTGAGTGCCGCGAAGCCGCCGCCCGGGGCGGAGGAGCCTCCCAGCACATGCACGAGGATGTCGATGCCCCCGAGGTGCGCAATGGACTGCCGGGCGACCTCTGCGCAGCCCGTCGCCGTCGTCACATCAGCCGCGACATAGTGGACGTCCTGCGTGTCGCTCGGCACCGTGCGCGCCGTGGCGACGACGCGAACGCCCGCCTCGACCAGCGCCGCGACGACCGCCGCCCCGACGCCTTTGGTCCCCCCCGTGACGAGCGCCCGTCGGCCCTTCAATTCGAGGTCGAAGCTCATGAACCAATCTCCAAGCGCGTGATGAGGTGGCCAGCGACGGTGAACGCGAAGCGCAGGTGCGCCGGGCTGCCAGGGAAGCTGCCGCTCACCTTCGCGGTCACTGTCGTGCGCGCTCCGGCAGTCTCCGCGGACAGGGGCTCGGTGGAGAAAGCGTACCTGGCCACCACAGCGACGTGCCACGCGGCAATGGCGGCGCGACCGCGATGCGCGTGTCCCTCGTCCAGGACGACGGCGTCGTCGGCGAAATACCGGGCGACGGCCCGCGGGTCGGTGGTCTCGCTCGCGAAGAAGCTCGCGATGGGCGCGAGCAGGTTCAAAGAAGCAGCGTGATTCGTTGGCATGGCCATATCAGTAAAAGCGCGGTATCTATTTCACAAGAACACACGAAAAAGTGGGGTACATACCTTTGGGTAAGCATGACCATCACACGCCTGTGACGGCGGCCAGCGGCATCGAGGGCGCCATCCAGATGCTCGAAGGCCGCTGGAAGCTGGTCATCCTCTTCCACCTCTTCGGCGGGCAGAAGCTGCGTTTCTCCGACCTTGAGCGCGCCATCCCCGCCATCTCGCAGAAGATGCTCATCCAGCAGCTCCGGCAGTTGGAGCAAGACGGCATCGTCACGCGCATCGTGCACGCCCAGGTACCGCCGAAGGTCGAGTACCACCTGACCGACTGGGGCCAGTCTCTCTGTCCAGCCCTCGACGAATTGCTGACCTGGGCAGAAAGACGGCCCACGCTGAAGCGTGAAGGGCAATCACCGAAGGAATAGGCGGCACTGCGCGAGCCGGCTGACAGGACGCCCGCCCAGCGCCTGCCTGCCCTCCAGGCCGCTCGGGAATCACGCCTCGTCGTGCAGGTCACCCGCCGCGCAACGTCACCAGCGCTCGCTGGAAGTCCTCGGGCAATGGCGCCTCGACGCGGACGGGCTGGCCAGTAGCGGGGCTGGGCAGCTCCAAGGTGAAGGCATGCAGCGCCTGCCGCCCCAGCGCCCGCGCCGCGGCATGCGCGCGCGCCTCCGGCGGCCCGTAGAGTGAATCCGCCAGCACGGGGAACCCGGCCTCGGAGAGCTGCACGCGAATCTGGTGCGTGCGGCCCGTGTCCAAGTCGACCTCCAGCAGCGCGGCATCCGCGAAGCGCTCGCGGACCTCGAAGGAGAGCGCGGCCCGGCGCGCGGAGGGCACGCGGGTGGTGAAGCGCCGAGGGTCCGCCGGGTCTCTGGCATAGGGCGCCTCCAGACGTCCCCGCGAGGGTGGCTGCCCCAGCACCAGCGTCCAGTAGCGCTTGTCCACGCGCTTCTCCTGGAAGGAGCGCAGGAGCGCGGCGGCGGACGCATCCGTGCGCGCGAACGCCAGGCAGCCACTCGTCTCCCGGTCCAGCCGGTGCACCACCCCGGGCCAGGCCAGGCCCTCCACATTGAAGGGCGGCTGCTGGGCGGCGAGCAGCCCCACCACGGAGGCCGCGCGGCCTTCTGGCTCCACCACGAGGCCCGGAGGCTTGTTCACGATGACCAGGGCCGCGTCGTCGTGAAGCACCGGCAGCAGCGGCCCTTCGGCAGAGGCCACCGGCGCGGCGCGAGGCTCCGGCCTGTCGAGCTCAATCTCCTCACCGCCCCACAGCTTGCGCGTGGGCTGGCACTGCTTGCCCCGAATGCGAACCGCTCCCGAATCAATCAGGGCACGGGCCCGCTCCAGGTTGAGGCCCGGGACCTGCTTCGACAGGAAGCGGTCGAGCCGCTCGCCAGCGGACTTACGAGGAACCTGGACCTTCTGCTGTGCCATGGCGCTTCCCGTCCCTCAACCCGAGGGGCGAGTCAACGGCCTTGGCCAGCGTTCTCGCCACGCCACACGGGCGCATGTCTTGCGGACGGCGGGGGCGGCCCGGAAGATGGTGGAGAATCGACCCGGTCCGCTCCCGTGAATCCGCCCTGCCCCTCGTGTCATACGCCCCACCCTGGCGCCGAGCCAGGCACGCGACGCACCTGCGCCGCCTGCGGTGCGGACCTCGCGTCAGGCACGGAGGCGCGACGGCCAGCGCCGGACCTCACGGGTGAATCCCTGGGCGGCTTCCAGTTGAACGCCCGCCTGGGCACCGACGACACGGGCTGGCTGTACACCGCGGAAGGCCATGTGGGCCCGTGCACGGTGAAGGTGATGTCTTCCTCGGTGACAGCGGCCGCGGAGGCGCGGGCGCGCTTCCACCGCGAGGCGGAGACCCTGCGGAGCCTCCGCCACCCAGTCATCGTCCGCGTCCTGGCGGTGGGCGAGGAGCGCGGCCACTGCTGGTACGCCCTGGAGCCCGTGATTGCGCCTGACCTGGAGACGCGGCTGGACCGGCTGAACGCCCTGCCCTTCCAAGAGGTGGAGCTACTGGCGCTGCGGCTGCTCGATGCGCTCGGCGCCGCGCACGATGTGGGGCTCGTCCACGGAGACGTGCGGCCCCAGAACATCCTGCTCGCGAAGGACGGCGCGATGCTGACGAACTTCGGCTTGTCGCTCGTACCTCCCGGTGCCCACGCCTACCAGGCCCCCGAACAACGCCAGTGGGGCCGCGCCGTCCCGCAGTCGGACCTGCATGCGCTGGGATACGTCCTGCACGAGGCCCTCACGGGAGGTCTGCCCGGGACGCAGCCGCTCCCCCACGGCGTGCCCCGGCACCTGCGCCGGCTGCTGAAGAGCCTGCTCGCGGAAGCCATCCAGGACCGCCCCGACAGCGCCATCTCCGCGCGGCGGCTGCTGACCCGGCGCGCGCCGCTGGGCCTCCTGGCCGTGGGCATCGCGGCGTTGCTGGCGCTGGTGATGTTCCTGCTGCTGCGCGCGGCGTGAGCGCCTCTCGCTCAGAGGCCCTGGAGCTGGTCGCTGGACATGCGGTGCTTGGGCTTGCGGCGGATGAAGCGGTTCGCGTCGCCGCGCCGGTAGCAGGTGATGAGGCGCTCCTCGTCATTGAGCAGGACAATCCACCCACGCGCCTGCCGCGCCACCTCCAGGCTCCGCCACGTCCGAGGCAGCTCCCGCTCCAGCACCGTGACGTGCGTCATGCCCGTCGCCCGGGTCCGCATGCCAAACTCCAGGATGAAGTCGAGCACCTCGTCACGAAGCTGCCGAAGCGAGCTGCGCTCGACGAAGTGACGCGTGGCGGAAAACCCAGGGGAGACGGGCGGACGGCAAACGGTCATGGCGTGGACCTCCTGTTGCCAGGAGGCCATTACACATGCCGTTCCAACGCCTCATTCCCGAGATTCCGCGCACTTGGTCGGCCGCGGCGCAGCGCGCGAATGACATTCCGTCAATTCCCATGCAGTCGCGTGACAGCGAGACGCAGACGCCCCGGCGCCGGCCGTCCCTGGCTGCTCCGGACACATGGTGTAGAAGGCCCACCATGCGCTCCGCGTCGAAGCCGTCCCCCGGTGAGTTGCTCCAGGATGCCACCCGCGCCTACGTGCGCGGATATCGCACGGCATCCCTCTGCGCCGGCATCACCCTGGGCGGCGTGCATCACGTCGAGGCGCTGCGACGCAAGGGCGCGCCGCCAACCGACAGCGCCCTCTTCGCGCTGGGCGAGCTGACCCCGGTCTTCACGGGGGCCCTCCTCGCGTTGCTCGTGGACCAGGGCAAGGCGCGGCTCGACATGCCCCTGTCCGAGGTGATTCCCCGGTCGCTGCTCGCGGATGCCACCGCGGGCCGCATCACCCTGGAGCAATTGGCGACCCACACCTCGGGAATGCCCCACCTGCCGCCCAACCTGGAGCAGGACGCCCAGACAATGGACGACCCCTTCGGCCATTACGACGCGAGACTCTTCGGAGAGTTCCTCCAAACCTATCAGCCGCAGTGGCCGCCGCCGCGCCGCCATGCGCCCTCCATCCTGGGCATGGGCGTGCTGGGCCATGCCCTCTCCCGGCGCGCGGGGCTCAACTACGGACACGCGCTGAGGGACCTGCTCTTCAAGCCCCTGGGCATGGCCGACACCACGCTGCGCCTGTCCGAGGAGCAGGCGCCGCGCCTGACGCCCGGCCACACCGCGCGAGGCAAACCGGTCCCCCCATGGACCTTCCCCGCACTGCCGGGGGCGGGCGCCGCCTACTCCACCGCGCCCGACCTGCTCCGCTTCCTCGACGCGAACCTCGGACGGGGCGACGCGGGCGTCGTGCGTGCCCTGCGGCTGACACATGTGCCGCGCGCGGAGGCGAACCCTGGGAAGGTGGGGCTCGGGTGGAGCGTGACGCAGGTGCGTGGGCAGCCCGTAATGTGGCGCGCCTCCGTCATCCGGGGCTACACCGGCTTCATCGGCTTCGCCGCCGGGGCGGACGCGGGCGTGGTGCTCCTGGCGAACCAGGGCTGGTCCTTCTTCTCCGCGCTCCGTGGGCGCATCCCCCTGCAAGCCCCAGGGCTCGAGCTGCTCTCCCGACTCCTCCCTGAATGAGCGCGCCAGGGAGGCGCCGTCCGACTTCGCGGGAGAGGAACCGGGGCGCGCGAGCTCAGGGCAGGCGGCGCAGGGGCAGCAGGGCCCGGAGACGCGCGTCCCGCAGGAAGAGTCCCGCCCAGGCGAAAACGCCCACGAGGACGGGGGCGATGAACGGCTCAGACAAACGCACATGCGTCGCGGTGGCGCCGCCGAGGTAGCCCGTGACGAGGATGGCGCCCAGCACGGCCGTCCGCGGCACCGCGTAGAGCATCATGCAGAGGAGCTCGGTGATGCCAATGGCCAGCAACACCGCGCCAGGGTAGCCAGACTTCTCGAATCCCTGGATGGCTTCGGGTGACTGGCCCAGCTTCATCGACGCGCTGAAGGTCAGCATGGCGACGACGAGTCCGGTGAAGATGCGTCCCAGCCAGAGCATCCAGCCCTTGGCGGCGGGAGCGGCCTGCGTGGAGGCCGGGGAGACGGCGGCGGAGGAAGGGCTCGACATGAGAGAGACGTCCTGGGTGGAAGTGGAACCTGGAAGCCGCGCCGTTCTAACGGCCCCCCACACTTCTCCACAAGAGATAGCGCGTGACATTGACGGAGCGGTGGGCCGCGCGCTCCAATGGCCATCACTGGGGGGCGTTCCATGACGGTGCTGAACGAATTGCGCAAGCGCATTGACTCACGCTTTCCACTCACCGCCTATGCGGACCCAGCGCCACGCGCATTCCAGCCCACCGCCCTGCTGGCGTTCGCCACCCGGGTGACGGATGCCTATGAGGCCGACGCCCGGCACCTCGATGAGGAATGCAGCGCCTCCTGGCGCGCGCTGCTGGCCCATGCCTTCGCCGTCTACGAAGCCGTCCGGCCCTGTCTGTCCATTCGCTATTCGACGCGCACCGTCTACTCAGGCCCGGAGGACATCGTCGCGGACCTGAACCGGGGGCAGCTCGAAATCAACACCGAGCACTGCGAGCATCCCTTGTGGACGCCGGAGGAGAACTGCGTCTTCCGCATCGTCCATGACGTGATTCCGCATGCCATGTACGTGCGGCCCTTCTCGCTGGAAGGAGAAGTGCTCGCCTTCCATGACCACGTCCGCCGGGCACCCGCAGAGGCGAAGCTGGCGCTGTTCACGGAAATCTTCGGCTATGCCGCCATCCGCTACTCCACCGGCGTGTATCCCGAGACTCAGAAGTGCATTGTCTTCCCGGAGCTGCTCGCGGACTACGAAGCGGGCTTCCTCCCGACCACGGGCAACCCCTCCACGTATCCCGAGGCGTAAGCCCTTCGAACGTCAGCGCCGGGTCGTCTTCTTGCGAGCGGTCCGCGCCGCCGCCGTGTTGCGCACGAACTGCTTGCCACGCCGGGTCCCCTCGCGCTTCTTGCGCTCCGTCGCGCGCTTCTGTGCGGGGCTCAACTGCGCCCAGGCATTCTTGGGCAGGTAGCGGGACGTGGTGCCACCTTTGCGCGCGCGGGCGTCACCTTCCTGCGTCTGCCATTCCTCCTGCGTCCAGGACGTGAGTGACTTCTGAGTTCCGCCACGGCCGCCCCGGTAGCCCCCACCGGCCTTCTTGTATTCGGCCGCCACGAGCTGCGCCTTGCGTGCGCTCCACTCCCCCGCCTCGCCCCCCTTGTTGCCTCGAAGGATGCGCGCCTTGATGCGCTCGCGCAGCTCCGGCTCCGTGTACCGGCCCGGGGAAGCGGTCTTCCGAGCGGTGGACCGGGAGGCCGTCCCCGTCTTTCGGGTGGCGCTACGGCCACGCGACGACGTGCGGGCCGTCTTCGCGGCAGGGGGGCGTGAGCGCTTCCGGGTGGCCATGTCGTCCTCCTCGCGGCGGATACCCACTCAGGGTGGGAGCGGCGCGCGCCATCCGCAAGCGAGGCGGCACGTGGGTCCCCTGGCCGCTTCCAGCCAATGAGTCACCCGCGACACAGCGACTCAGGCCTTCACCCCGCAGCGGCCGTCAACGCACCGCGACATAGAGGGTCATGACGCAAATCAAGGCACCGCGTCGTGAGTATTTGACGCAATACAGCAGAGGTATGTGACAACCGACTTCGCCAGTTTTGCTGATAATGCAGGAGGCGGCTTGATCTTGGTCTGTGATTGGCCTACGCGTTGATTCGCGGGTCAATCTGCAGTGGGCCCGTCCCCCGAACAGGAGCCCCTCCTCATGCGAAACGCTGTCCGGACACTGGTTCTGGCTGTCGCGGCACTCGGCTTGTGGGCGCAACCCGCGCTCGCGAATACGCAAACGAAGACCCGCTATCCCATCGTGCTGGCGCACGGCATGGCGGGCTTCGATTCGCTGTTTGGCGTCTACGACTACTTCTACGGCATTGGCTCCGACCTGCGCGCGGGCGGGGCGACGGTGTACGTGACGAGCGTTCCGCAGTTCAACACCTCGGAGCAGCGCGGCGAGGCGCTGCTGGCGCAGGTGAAGGACATCGTCGCGCGCTCGGGCAAGGGCAAGGTGAACCTCATCGGCCACAGCCACGGCGGCATGGACGTGCGCTACGTGGCGGCGGTGCGCCCGGACCTGGTGGCGTCCGTGACGACGGTGGGCTCGCCGCACAAGGGCGCGGACCTGGCGGACTACCTGCGCGGCAACCTGCGGGGCGGCTCCTTCACGGAGAGCGTGCTGGCCTACTTCGCCAACAACCTGGGCACTGTCCTGGGGCTGCTGTCGGGCAAGACGAACCCGCAGGACGCCATTGGCGCGCTGGCGGCGCTGAGCAAGTCCGGCACGGCGGCGTTCAACCAGAAGTACCCGGCGGGCATCCCCTCCAGCAGCTGCGGCCAGGGCGCCGCGACGGGCACGCAGGGCCAGCGCTACTACTCCTGGTCCGGCACGGACCCCTTCACCAACCTGTTCGACGCGTCCGACTACCCGATGAAGCTGAGCTCGTTCTTCTACAGCGAGGCGAACGACGGCCTGGTCGGCCGGTGCAGCTCGCACTTCGGCACGGTGCTGCGTGACAACTACGACATGAACCACCTGGACGAGGTGAACCAGGTGCTGGGCCTCACCGCCTTCTTCACCAACCCGAAGACGGTGTTCCGCAACCACGCCAACCGCCTGAAGGGGCTCGGCCTCTAAACGGCCGCGCGCGAAGGGACGCCATGAAGAGCCGCGCCGTCATTCCCGTAGCCGCGCTGTGCGCCCTGCTGGGTGCGGGCGTGTTCTCATGGTGGAAGGCCCGGGCGACGCCGCTGCCGCCCGGGCCCGCTGTCACCGCTGTCGCACCGCTGGCGGCCTCCGCGCCGCGCGCGGGTGTGCCGGCGCCGCGACGCGCAGCGCCCACCGCGCCGCCCACGGACGCCGCGTCCCCCGCCTCCGCCCTGCCCCCCATGCCGGGCTCGCTCCATGACACGGAGGAGGACGGCTCGGTGCAGGTGGATGCCACGGGCCACCTGGTGGTGTCGCCGGACCTGCGCCGCCTGTTCGACTACTACCTGTCCGCGATGGGCGAGGAGGCGCTGCCCGTCATCCGCGAGCGCATCCTCGCCTCGCTGCGAGCGAAGAACCTGCCAGCCGCGGCGATGGACGAAGCCGTGCGACTGCTGGATGACTACCTGGCGTATCGCGACGCGGCGCGCACGTTCGCGGCGAACCAACGAGGCGCGGCGCTGGACGTGGGCGCGCGGCTGGAGTCCCTGCGCGAGCTGCGCCGCGAGCACCTGGGCGCCTGGGCGGACGGACTCTTCGGTGACGAGGAGCGGGTGGACGCGGTGTCGGTGGAGCGGATGAAGCTCCAGCAGGACACCACGCTGACGCCCGAGGAGCGCGAGCGCCGCATCGCCGCGCTGGAGGAGCAGCTCCCCGCGGACTACCGCGCCAGCCGCGACGAGGCCCTGCGCCCCTTGCAACAGCAGACGGTGGAGCGCGAGCTGGTGGAGTCCGGTGCGACGGCCGAGGACCTGCGCCAGCACCGGCTGGCCACTGTGGGCCCGGAGGCCACCGAGCGGCTGGAGGCCATGGACCGCGAGGAGGCCGAGTGGGCGCGCCGGCTGGCGGAGTTCCGAGCCCGGAGAGAGGCCCTGGGCCAGTCCGAGCCGAACCCCGCCGCGCGTCAGGCCGCCGTGCAGCGGCTGCTCATCGACTCCTTCACCCCGGAGGAGCGCCTGCGGGTGGAGGCCCTGGACGCCATCGACGCGGCGTCCGGAGCCCCCTGAGCCTCACGGCACCGAGGCGTGAGCGCGCCGGGGCTCACTTCCCAGGGAAGGTGTCGTACTTCAGGAGGCCGTCGGCGATCTCGTAATAGTCCCCCTTGCTGCCCGTGTAGACGTGCACCTTCTCGCGGATGCCGGTGGGGGCGTCGAGCGAGCCGGCGCACAGCGATATCTTTGGATCCGGAGACTCATCGAACAGCACGCTGGAGCCGCACTCGACGCAGAAGCCGCGGCGCACCGTGGGCGAGACGCTGTGCCATTTGAGCCCGCGCGCCTCCGTAAGCCGGAAGCCCTCCCGGTCCACGGCCGCGTAGGCCCCGACATGCCCGTGCCATTTTCGGCACTTCGAGCAATGGCAGTACGCCACCGCCGTCAGCGGCGCGCTCACCTCGTACCGAACCGCTCCACAAAAGCAGCCACCCGTGTTCATGCGCCTGTTCTACAGCACGCCGCCGCGCGCGAGCGCGTGCAATTCATGAGCAGGGTTCAATCGTCATCGTCATCGTCATCGTAGTCCCCGCCCCAGAAGCCCGCGGCCCGCTCCGGCGACGGCACGTTGAAGGTGCAGGTCAGCTCACTGCCATCCATGTAACGATAGACGTAGCGGCCCGCGGCGAAGTCTTCATTCACCGCGTCAAAGGTCACCGAGCCGGCCACCGGCACGCCCGTCGTCTCGGGAAAGCCCGTCGTCGAGCGTGTCGCCACGCTCACGAGCCAGTCCACCACCAGCGAGTCCGCCGCCGGCACCAGCCGTAGCGCGTGCTCGTTGGACAACGCCACCGTCACCGGCCCTCCGCCGACCACGGCCCCATCCACGAGCCAGATGTCCACGCCGAACCGCGTCAGGCCCGCATTCCCGTTGGGGGAATGGTGCAGGAGAATCCGGTCGCTATCGCGCTCCCACCGGGACGCTTCCCCATCGATGGGCCAGTTCACACTGGCCCCCAGGTGGGTGCCCCGACACTCCCCCGTCGCATCGGTACCGCACGCCGTGGTGAGCAAGGCGCTGACAATGATTGGAATGATGACCCGCAGAGAATGAAGAGGCATGGGCGCCATTATAGAAGCAACCGCCAGTTTTTTCGAAAAGCAGCCTCCAACGGACGTCATCCGTCCAGCATGACGCGTTGCAGGCCAATAACCGCAAGGGATTGCACCTCGCGGTTCGTCCCCACCGGCATGCAAGGGCATGCTCCGAGCCCGGAAGGCGCGGGCGCTCGACGCGCAGTGGGTGTAGTCCGCGCGCGAATCCTGAGATAGTCGCGCCCGTATGAAAATCTGGGTCGATGCCGATGCCTGCCCGGGCCCTGTCCGGGACATCATCCTCCGTGCTGGCCAGCGCGTGAAGGTTCACACCGTCTTCGTGGCCAACCGCGCGCTCTCCCTGCCGCGGCTGGCCTACGTCTCCACCGTGCAGGTAGGCGCGGGCCTCGACGTCGCGGACCAGCACATCGCCCAGCAGGCGCAGCCGGGGGACCTGGCCGTCACCCAGGACATCCCGCTCGCCGCGCTGCTGGTGCCCAAGGGCGTCGTGGTGCTGGACCCGCGCGGAGAGGTCTTCACCGAGGAGAACGTCGCCGAGCGGCTCTCCGTCCGGAACTTCATGCAGGAGCTTCGGGAGAGCGGCGTGACGACCGGAGGCCCGGACGGCTACTCGGCGCAGGACCGGCAACAGTTCGCCGCCGCCCTGGACCGGGAGTTGACCCGGCTGGTGAAAGCGGAGCCGAAGTAAAATTCGTCCAATCCCTCCGGGCGCGGCGGAGGCATCCTCCTGTCATTCACACCCACCCAGGAAGGTGCTCCATGAACGACAAGAACCCGTCCTCCTCCGCCGCGACGCTCCCCGAACGTCCCCGCCTCTCCCTGGCCCTGGTGACGAAGGACGCGCCCGCCGCGCTCGACTTCTACGCGCGGGCCTTCGGCGCACGGGAGAAGTACCGGCTCACCGAGCCGAGCGGGCGCGTGGGCCACGCGGAGCTGGACCTGGGCGGCGTGACGCTGATGCTCGCGGACGAATACCCGGAGTACGACATCCTGAGCCCCCAGAGCCGCGGGGGCACGACGTGCTCGCTGAACCTCCGAGTGGATGACGTGGACGCCGCCGCCCAGCGCGCCATCGACGCGGGCGCCACCCTGGAGCGCCCCATCAAGGACGAGTTCTACGGCGAACGCGCGGCACACCTGAGAGATCCATTCGGCCATCGCTGGGCCCTCAACGCCCGCATCGAGGAGGTCTCCCCCGAGGAGATGCAGCGCCGCTTCACGCGGATGTGCCAGGGCTGAGGCCCCGGCCTCCTCGCCCGGCGTGTTTTCGGCCAGGGCTCGCACGGCCCTGCGCCGCCTGAGCGGCGCGCGAGACTGTGGAGCCCGGAACGCCTGGCCTCGGGTGAACGCGCCCCCCCCTGGCCGCGCCTGGGCTTCAGGATTACCTGGAGGCCATGCCTACCCTCGTCCTCGTCCGGCACGGCCAGTCGCTGTGGAATCAAGAGAACCGCTTCACCGGCCTCGTCGACGTCCCCCTCACCGACCAGGGCCGCCAGGAGGCCCGGCGCGCGGCGGACGCGCTGAGCGGGATGAAGTTCGACGTCGCCTATACCTCGGCGCTCATCCGGGCGCAGGAGACGCTGTCCATCCTCCTGCACACGCTGGGGCAGCAGGTCCCCACCATCCGGGACGCCGCCCTCAACGAGCGCAACTACGGCGACCTGCAGGGGCTCGACAAGGCGGAAGCCGCGAAGCGTTGGGGGGACGCGCAAATCAAGGCTTGGCGCCGCTCCTTCGACGTGCCACCCCCCAACGGTGAGTCCCTGGAGATGACGGCGAAGCGCGTGTTGCCCTTCTATGAGCGCGCCATCGCCGGGGACCTGCGCCAGGGGAAGAACGTGCTCGTCGTGGCCCACGGCAACTCGAACCGCTCCCTGGTGATGAAGCTGGACCAGCTCACGGGGGAGCAGGTGGTGGGGCTGGAGCTGGCCACCGGGGTGCCGCTCGTCTACGCAATGTCACCGGACGGTGAGGTACTGTCCAAGCGCACCGCGTCCCCCTGACGCCTGTGAGGGCACAGGGGGCTACGCTGCGCGCCCTACCGTTTCCGGTTGAATACAACCGGCCCCGGCGCGTCAGACTGTTCGAGCACACGAAAGGACGCTCCCCATGAAGGCCCTGATCACCTCCCTCGCTCTCCTCTTCGCCCTTCCCGCCCTGGATGCCCACGCCCAGGCGGACCTGCGCCGTCCGCCCCTGTCTCTTATACCCATCT
>NZ_JABXEP010000176.1:0-15723 GCF_013372605.1 Myxococcus sp. AM009 | reverse complement strand
CGCGCCCGAGCAGGCGGCGGAGAAGGCCCAGAGGCCAAGGAGCAGGGTCCTGTTCATGCCCCAGCCCCTGGGCAAGTCCTGGTCCACCGTACCGCGCCTTCAACCTCTTGTAATTACTGAGAACGGCGACGCTCAGCGAGCAGGCGGGACTGGTGCTTATTGAACCACCTGTGCACTTTCGCCACAGTGCCCGGCGTGCGCATCTCCACGAAGCTGGGCCTGGGCCTGACGCTGACGAGCGCCGTCATCCTGGGCTCCTACGGCTACAGCCAGCTCCAGAAGGAGGAGCACGACCTGCGGACGGCCACCGAGCAGGCCACGCGGCTCTTGGCCACGGCGCTCCAGGTGGCCATGGAGAACGCGCTGCGGGACGGGCAGGCGGCGGACGTCAACGAAATCCTGGAGTCGTTGGACCACAGAGACCCGACCGTGGACGTCTTCGTCTTCGACGCCCGGGGCGAGCCGGTGGTGCGCTCGCCGGGCAGCTCGCGGACGCTGCACCTGGTGGAGGAGGCCTCCCGGCGGGTGGTGAAGACGCACCACGCCCTCACCCACTTCGCGGGCCCCGAGGAGCTGTCGCACCTGCTCATCGTCCTGCCCCTGCACAGTGATGACAGCACCGCCGTGGTGGGGGCGCTCGCGGTGCTGAAGCCGCTGGACGGGCTGCGGCAGGATTTGGAGGCCACCACCCGCTCCACCGTGCTGTCGGTGCTGACGCTCATCGCGGGCATCTCCCTGGTGGGCTGGCTGCTGCTGCTGCTCTACCTCCAGCGTCCCCTGGAGCGCGTGGTGGGGGCGATGCGCGCGGTGCGCGGAGGCGACTTCTCGGCCACCGTGACACCCGGCGGTGACGACGAGGTGGGCGAGGTCGTCCACGCCTTCAACGGCATGGTGAAGGAGCTGAGCGAGGCGCGGCAGCGGCTGTCGGCCGAGGCGGAGTCACGGCTGGCGCTGGAGGCGGGCCTGCGACGCGTGGACAAGCTGGCCGCCGTGGGACAGCTGTCCGCGGGGCTGGCGCACGAAATCGGCTCACCCCTGCTCATCCTCAACGGACGGGCCCAGGCCCTGGCCGCGCGCGCCGAGCTGCCCGACGACGTTCGGCGCAACGCGCGCATCCTGGTGGAGCAGTCGGAGCGCATCGAGCGCATCGTCCGCCAGCTCCTGGACCTGGCCCGCCGCAAGCCGTCGAGGCTGGAGTCCCTGGACGCGCTCGCCTCCGTGCGCGCGGTGGTGGAGCTGGTGGAGTTCGACGCGCGCAAGCGCGACGTCCGGCTGACCTTCCATCGCGAGGAGCCGCTCCCTCGCGTGCTGGCGGATGGAGACGGCCTGCAGCAGGTGGCGCTCAACCTGCTCACCAACGCGCTGCGCGCCACGCCCCGAGGCGGCGAGGTGCGGGTGACGCTGGCGCCGTCCACCTTCCAGCCCGCCCCTGGCCTGCGCGAGCGCCACGGCGTGCGCCTGTCCGTGGAGGACACTGGGGTGGGCATGGATGAAGCGGCGCTGGAGCGCGTCTTCGAGCCCTTCTTCACCACCTGGAGCGCCCACGGCGGCACGGGCCTGGGCCTGCCGGTGGTGAAGGCCATCGTCGCCGAGCACGGCGGCGCCGTGACGGTGACGTCGCGCCCGGGCCAGGGCACCCACTTCGTCGTGCACATTCCTTCCGAGAAGGAAGAAGGAGCGGGGGCGGCATGAGCACTCCCAGAAGGCGCCTGCTCATCCTGGATGATGACGCGGGCGTGGTGGACTTCCTCTGTGAGTCCCTGGACGCGCGGGGCTACGAGGCGGTGGGGCGCACCTCCCCGGAGGAGGCGCTGGCCCTCTTCGAGCGCGAGTCCTTCGACCTGGTCATCACCGACGTGGAGATGCCCCGCATGCGCGGCACCGAGGTGCTGGAGGCGCTGCTGACGCGCAAGCCGGGCCAGCTGGTGGTGCTCATCACCGCCTTCGGCGGCGTGGAGCTGGCGGTGGCGGCGGTGAAGGCCGGCGCGTGCGACTTCGTCACCAAGCCCTTCAACGTCGACGCGCTCGTCCTCACGCTGGAGCGCGCCTTCCGCGAGCGGCAACTGCGCCGCGAAATCGTGCGCCTGCGCGCGGCCGTCCCCGGCGACACACCCGGCGGACTGGTGGCCCGCAGCCCCGCCATGCAGAAGGCGCTGGAGGTGTCCCGCCGCGCGGCGCGCAGCGACGCCACCGTGCTGCTCACCGGCGAGACGGGCACCGGCAAGAGCGCCCTGGCGCGCTTCATCCACGAGTCCAGCGGTCGACGCGCCCAGCCCTTCCTCCCGCTCAACTGCGCGGCCCTGCCCTCGGGGCTGGCGGAGAGCGAGCTGTTCGGCGCCAGACGCGGCGCCTACACCGACGCGCGCGAGGACCGGGCCGGCGTCTTCGTGTCGGTGGGCGGCGGGACGCTCTTCCTGGATGAAGTGGGCGAGCTGTCGCTGGAGGTGCAGGCCAAGCTGCTCCAGGCCCTGGAGACGGGGCGCGTGCGGCCCCTGGGCTCGAGCACCGAGACGCCCGTGCGCGCCCGCGTGCTGGCCGCCACCAACCAGCCGCTGGAGGTGCTGCTGCGTGAGGGCCGCTTCCGCGCGGACCTCTACTACCGCCTCAACGTCATCCGCATCGAAGTGCCCCCGCTGCGCGAGCGGCGTGAGGACATCCTGCCGCTGGTGGACTTCTTCCTCGGGCGCCTGGGCGAGCAGCAGCAGCGCGAGGTGCTGGGCGTGTCCGCCACCGCGCTGAAGCGGCTGCTGGCCCACGCGTGGCCCGGCAACGTGCGCGAGCTGGCCAACCTGCTGGAGCGCGCGGTGGCCCTGGCGGACCACGACACGCTGGTGCCGGAGGACTTCGACCTGCCGGGCGGCGGCGACAGCGGCCTGACGTCGCTGCTCAGCCGCGCCTCGGGGGAGGACGCGCCCCTGGAAGAAGTGGAGCGCGCCTACGTGCGCCGGGTGATGGAGGCGCAGGGCGGCAACAAGGCCGCCGCCGCGCGCATCCTGGGCATCAACCGGCGCACGCTGTACCGCAAGCTGGGCCTGGACGAGTGAGGCCGCGCCCTCAGTCCGCCAGCGGCATGCCCCAGTCGGGCTGACCGCGCTCGCCCTTCACCCAGCGGTACACCTCCAGCACCTGCTCCGCCTTCGCCTTCCAGGTGAAGTACTTGAAGATGCGCTCACGGGCGCGCTCGCCCATGGGGCGGATGACGGACGGGTCCGCCGCCAGCTTCGTCAGCACCTCGCGCACGCGCAGGACAATCTCCTCCGGCGTCCCCATTTGAATGGCGAAGCCGGTGGCCGGGCTCACGATTTCCCCCGGGCCGCCGTAGTCCATGACGATGGGCACCAGCCCCAGCGCCATGGCCTCGCACACCACCGCGCCGCCGAACTCGCGCACGCTGGGGAAGCCGAAGAGGTGGTTCTTCGCCAGCCGGCCCTGCAGCTCCTGGTGCTTCACCCAGCCGGCGAACGTCACGCCGGACTCGATGCCCTCGCGCGCCGCCTGCGCCCGGAGGTTGGCCATCTCCTGGCCATCACCGATGTACTCCAGCACCACCTTGCCCTCGCGGATGAGCGGCGCGGCGGCCTCCATCAACATGGCCATGCCCTTGTAGGGCACGAAGCGGCCCACGAAGGCCACGCGCAGGGGCAGCTCCACCGGGCCCTCCGACTTCGCCGTGCCGAAGCGCCGGGTGTCGATGGCGTTCTCCGGCACGTACACCGTCTTGCCCTGCCACTGCCCAGACACCTGCCCCCGCGTGGCGCGCGAGCCGGTGATGATGGCGGACGCGTTCTCCCGCGTGGACTTGTAGAAGGGCATCAGCTTGTAGATGTCACGGATGTAGCTCAGCCACTCCTTCTCCCGCCGCCGCGCGCCGCCAAAGCCCTTGGGCCAGGGCAGGCCGCCGTTGAGCGGCCCCATGACGAAGGGCACGCCCACCTTCTTGCACCGCGCCGCCAGCGTGCTGGGCGTGGTGGGGCTGATGGGCGTGTAGCGGTGCACCAGGTCGAACTCGCCCGCCTCGATGCGCGGCCCGAAGCGGCGCCAGAGCACCTCCTCGAAGTAGTAGTAGGGCAGCGCGCTCAGCGCGGTGGCCGTCGTCCAGCCCACCCCGGTGCGCCCCCGCAGCGCCTCGCCCACCTTGTCGAGCGGCTTCTCCACCGGCGTGGAGTCCAGCGCGGTGAACTGCGAGCCCTCCTGCACGCCCTGCTTGAGGATGTTCTCCCGGTTGCGGACATGGGTGACCAGGTGCACGTCCGCCACCTCTGCCAGCGCGCGGTAGAGCGACCAGCCTTCGAGCGGGACGCTCACCCAGTCGGGGTTGCACAGCTCGGCAATCAGGAGGACGCGTGGGCGGGGAGCAGGCATACGTGCCACTCCATCTATCCCAACCCGCGCCGTGGATGTAGCCTCCTCCGGGTCTCGATGTACGCACCCCACCGGCCGCCCTACCTGCGCTACGGCGCGCTGCTCGCCTTCCTGGTGCTGGCCACCGTGGGCGGCGCCGTCATCCACCCCGTGGTCGCGCTGGCCCCCGTGCTGTGCCTGGGGGTGGTGTGGGTCATCCTGAAGGTGCCGGTGAAGTACCCGGTGCTGGTGGTGACCTGGCTCGTCCTGGCGGTGGACTACGTGCCGGAGCGGCCGCAGTCCGGCCTGTGGCCCTCACCGCTCCACCCGCTGGGCGAGCTGATGTTCGCGCAGCTCAGCTACATCACCAAAATCGGGGCGCTGCGCTTCCCGCTGGTGGACGTGCTCATCCTCGGGTTGATGGGGCTGGCGATGTACCGGCGGGTGACGAAGTCCACCATCGACCCGGTGCCGCTGCCCATGCCCCGGCCGCTCATCGCCGTGGTGGCGCTGTCCCTGGTCGCCATCCTCTGGATGGAGGTGCGCGGCATCGCCCGGGGCGGGGACATCAAGAACTCGCTGTGGCAATGGCACCAGGCCGCGATGATGCCCTTCATCGTGGCGATGTATCACTACGCCATGCGGGGCCCGGAGGACTGGCCCGCCTTCGCGAAGACCATCATCCTGGCCGGCCTCACCAAGTCCGCGGTGAGCACCTACTTCGCCATGGTGGTGGTGCACGAGCTGGGCGTGGAGGTGGAGTACACCACGTCCCACTCGGACTCGATGACGTTCGTCTTCGCCCTGCTGGTGGCGTCGATGCGCTTCATCGAGAAGCCCAAGGCCGCGCACGTGCTGCGCGGCCTGGCCATCATCGCCTTCATTGGCATTGGCATGATTTTCAATGACCGGCGCCTGGCCTATGTCAGCTTCGCCGGCTGTCTGCTGGCGGCCTTCCTCATCAACCCGTGGACGCCGCTGAAGCGGTTCCTGGTGCGGACGCTGCCCTTCTTCGCGCCCTTCGTCATCGTGTACATCGCGGCGGGGTGGAACTCCGGCTCGTCCGTCTTCGCGCCGGTGCAGACCATCCGGTCGCTGGTGGACGGCCAGGGCGGCGAAGGCAACCTGGACTACCGCGACATCGAGAACCTGGACATGATCGCCACGTGGGCCCAGTTCCCGATATTGGGCACCGGCTACGGGCACGAGTTCCTGGAGCCCATCCCGCTGCCGGACATCGCCTTCGTCTTCCCCCAGTACCGCTTCCACCCGCACAACTCGCTGCTGGGGCTGTTCGCGTTCGGCGGGATGCTGGGCTACACGGGCGTGTGGCTGTACCTGGCCGTCACCGTCTACCTGGTGGTGCGCGCGTACCACCGCGCCACGGAGTCGGAGTACCGCGCCGCCGCGCTCATCATCGTCGGGCTGGTGGCCACGTACATCAACCAGGTGTTCGGAGACATGGGCATCATCTCGTACATCTGCACGTTCCAGATATCGCTGGCCGTGGCCATGACGGGGAAGCTCGCCGTGCACACCGGCGCGTGGCCCATGCCGCACAGCCGGCTGCTGGGCCCCGCCCCCGCCGCGCCCGTGCCGCCGCCGGGCGCCATCACCTACCCCAACGAAGGCGACGCGAAGGCCCCCGCCGCGCGCCAGTCCTGAGCCCGGCGCCGCCGCGGCGTCATGGGGTCCGCGCGTCCGGCGCCACCGGCAGCACGACGTGGAAGGTGCTGCCCGCGCCCTCCCCGCCAGGGGACTCCGCCCAGATGCGACCGCCGTGGCGTTCGACGATGCCGCGCGCAATCGACAGGCCCAGGCCCAGGCCTCCGTAGGCAATCCCGTGCGCGCGGTTGAAGCGCTCGAAGATGTCCTCCAGCTTCTCACCGGGGATGCCCAGCCCGTGGTCCACCACCTCCACGTGCACGCGCCCCGCCTCCTCGCGGGCGGCGAGCCGGATGCGCCCGCCCTCCGGTGAGTAGCGCAGCGCGTTCGACACCAGGTTGGTGAACACCTGGTCCAGCCGCTCGCGGTCTCCGGGCACCACCAGTCCCTCGGGGGCGTCCAGTTCAATGTGCTGGCCTTCGGGCAGCGGCTCGAAGTGCCCGGCCACGTCGCGCAGCAGCGCGCCCACGTCCAGCGCCTTCGGCTCCAGGTGCAGCTCGCCCCGCTGGATGCGCCTCACGTCGAGCAGGTTCTCCACCAGCTTCGCCATGCGATTCACGCTGCGGTGGATGCCTTGCAGCGCCTTGTCCACGCCCGGCGCCAGCGTGTCGCCCGCCTTCACCGAGGCCAGGTGCGCATACCCCCGCGCGGCCTGCAGCGGCGTGCGCAGCTCGTGCGCCGCCATGGTGAGGAACATGTCCTTCGCTTCACTGGCCGCCCGCAGCGTCTCCACCGCGCGGCGCGCGTCGTCGATGTCCGTCGCCGTGGCGACCCAGCCGGCGAGCTGGCCCCGCTCATCGCGCTCGGGAATCGTGCGTGTCAGGAACCAGCGGTACGCCCCATCCGCCCCCCGCAGCCGGCACTCCTGTTCCAGCGGGTGGCCCGTGCACTGCGCCACCTGCCAGGCGCTCCGAAGGCTGGAGGCGTCCTCCGGGTGCAGGCAGGTCAGGGTGTCCTTCCACCTCCGCCCCTGCTCCGGCGACAGCCCCGCGTAGTCCAGCCAGCCCCGGTTGGCGTAGCCGATGGTGCCGTCCAGCAGCAGCTCCCAGACGAACTGGGGCATGGTGTCCACCAGCCGGCGGAAGCGCAGCTCGCCCTGCTGCTCCAGCATCCGGCGCTCGTGCTCCCACAGCGCGGACTCGTGCCGCTGGAGCCGCTGCTGATGGAGGTACAGCCCGACGAAGGCCTCCACCTTCCAGCGCAGCACGTCCGGGTGGAAGGGCTTCACCACGTAGTCCGCCGCGCCCACCGTGTAGCCATGCACCAGGTGGGCCTCGTCGCGGCTGTGCGCGGTGAGGAAGATGATGGGCGTGTAGCGGGTGCGCTGGCGCTGGCGGATGAGGCGGGCCGTCTCGAAGCCGTCCACGCCGGGCATCTGCACGTCCAGCAGGATGACGGCGAACGCCTCCCGCAGCAGCCACCGCAGGGCCTCGGGACCGGAGGACGCCCTCACCAGCCGCTGGCCCAGCGGCTCCAGGACGGCCTCCAGCGCGAGCAGGTTGGCCGCGTTGTCGTCCACCAGCAGGACACTCGTGGCGAGCGGCTCCAGCCGGGTGGGCGCATGGAACGTGGGTTGCTCGGGCATGGTCACCCGCGACGCCTCCCTTCGTGCATGACCCCAGGCGGTAATGCGCCCCCGACGATTTGGCAACAGGTCCGGTTCGCCCAGCCCGTGGGTCCCCGGCAGGCGGGCGGCCTCAGCGGCCCCCGGTCAGGACGGCCCCATCATGGTGCCGCCCTGGGGCGCCCACCAGTCCGCGAAGAGGACCGCACCGGGCCAGTGATGGCCCGACAACACCTTCCAGCGCGGCAGGAGGTCCTACCGTGTGGCCCGCTACACCACCGCCCGCTGGAGCATCCGCGCGAGCATGTCCGCGCTGCGCTCGCTGCTGAACGTCGTCTCCACCTTGCGGCGGCCCGCCTCTCCCAGCCGGTGGGCTTCCTGGGCGTCGCGCGCCACGGCCTCCAGCTTGTCCGCCAGGACGCGGGGCTGCTGCGGGGGCACGAGGACTCCGTCCACGCCGTCATCCACCAGCTCCGGCACGCCGCCCGCGCCCGTCACCACCACGGGCACGCGCATGGCCATGGCCTCCATGATGGCCACGCCCAGCGGCTCCTGGAGGCTGGCCAGCGCGAAGAGGTGCGCGCGCTCGATTTCACCGCGCACCGTGTCCTCGCTCACCGCGCCCAGCAACGTCACCGCGTCGCCCAGGCCCGCCTCCTGGATTCGGGCCTCCAGCACCTTGCGGTACGTGGTGCCGCCGGCCTCGTCCTCGCCCGCGATGGACAGCCGCGCGTCCAGCCCCTTCGCGCGCAACATCCCCACCGCGTCAATGAGGTCCGCGTGGCCCTTGCAGGGGTTGAGGCGCCCGCAGGAGAAGAGGCGCAGCGGGCCCTCCCCCGTCCACGCCGCGTAGGGCACGGAGCGGTTGAACTTGCTCAGCTCCACGCCCATGGGCGCCAGCTCGATGCGCGGCGGCAGGGCGCCCGCCAGTTCGTCATTCACTTCCTGGAGCAGCTTCTTCGTAATCACGAAGGCGAATTGCGCGTGGCGCCACTTCTCACGCTGGTTGGGGCCGTAGTCGTCCAGCGGCCCGTGCAGCGTCAGGCTGTAGGGCAGCCCCGACAGGAGGTGCGCGAAGAGCGCCACGTGCGCGGCGTTGGCGCACGAATGGACGTGGACGTGCGTCCAGCCCCGCTCCCGCGCCAGCGACGCCAGCCGGCCGCCCATGACGGCGAAGGCCAGCAGCTGCGCGCGGCCCTTCGCGTCCAGCCCCTCCGCCCGGGCGATGGAGGCCAGGCACCGGGCCCAGCCCGTGGGCATGGCGCGGGCCACCTCCGCGGCGGCCTTGGCCACCCCCAGCGGCCCCGGCGGAGCCAGGTACTCCGTGCGCGACATGGCCTCGCGCGCCCAGCTGTGCGAGATGATGCGCGCGGGAGGCGGGCGCGTGGACACCAGCTCCGGCGTCACGCCCTTCCCCGGCAGCGCCTGCAGCTCGCGCCAGAAGAAGATGTGCGTCTGTCCAGGGAACTCGGGAATCAAATAGCCAATCTTCTGCACAGCGGATGGCATAACACGCCTGCCCGCCCCCGACACGGCGTGGGTGGGGGTCTACCCAGCCCGTCACGCGGCCTTCATGCGCGCGGTGGGGAGGGCTTCCCGGGCCCCGCCGGGTCGCCCGAGGCGCGCGCCACGCAACGCCCGGTCCGGGAGGCGCTGACCGTTACGCGTCACCGGTGCGCGCCTCGGCAGCCAGGCGGGCCGCCGCGCCCCGGACCGCCCGGAGAGGCCGTTGGGCCGCCGCCACGCGTTGCGCTATACCGAGCCCCTCCCCATGGCCGCCGATTCCAGCGCACCTCCCGCCGACGCCACCTCGACCGACAGCGCCATTCCATCCCCGGCGCTGCAACGGCTGTGGTTCGCCCTGGAGCGCCACGCGTGGAGCTTCCTCACGGTGGTGCCTGCCCACCCAGGCGCCCCGGGGCTCGAGGCCGCCACGGCCGTGCTGGAGGCGGGCGCGCCCTACGCCTACACGCAGAAGATCCACCTGGAGGACGCCACCGGCCTGTCGCCCACCGCCGCCGCGCAGAAGGTGCTGGAGCTGCGCGAGCGCGTGTCCCGGGGTGAGCGCGTCGTCGCCGTCATCGACTCGCTGATGACCCGCCCGGCCAGCCTGCCCCTGGCGCTGGCCGCGGACGGCTGCCTCCTCTGCGTCACCCTGGGCGAGACGGACTTCGGCGCCGCCAGCAAAACCCTGGAGTTCGTGGGCCGCGAGCGCTTCCTCGGCAGCGTCACCTTTCCCCGGCTGACGAAGAAGCAGCGCCGGGCGGCTTCCCAGAAGAAGAAGGCATGAGCTCCACCTCCGCGCCCCGGCTCAGCGTCGTCATCGCCACGTACAACCGGCTGCCCCTCATCACCCGGCTGCTGTGGCAGCTGGCCGGGCAGACGCTGCCGCCCGAGCAGTTCGAGGTCGTCGTGGTGGACGACGGCTCCAAGGAGCCCGCCCGCGAGCCACTGCGAGCCCTGGCCCTGCCCTACACCCTGCGCGTGGAGGTGCAGCAGAACGCGGGCGCCGCCGCCGCCCGGCACCGGGGCGTCATGGCCGCCCGGGGTGAAGTGGTGCTCGTCACGGATGACGACATGCAGGTGGGCCCGGACTTCCTGGAGCGGCACCTGTCGCACCATCCGGAGGGCTCGCGCACCGTGGTGCTGGGCCGCATCCGGCCGGACCCTTCCATTGGCGACATGCCGTTGTTCGAGCGCTGGTACGCGTACCTCAACAACCGCATGGCCGAGGAGCTCTCCACCCCCGGCGCCCGCGCCCGCGGCGTCCACCTGTTCACCGGCAACGTGTCCTTCCCCCGCGCGGACTACGTGGGCGTGGGCGGCTTCGACAAGTCGTTGGGCCAGTCGGAGGACGTGGAGCTGGGCGTGCGGCTGGAGAAGGCCGGCTGCGCCTTCGTCTTCGCGCGCGACGCGTACGTGCGGCACGGCAGTGACCACCTCTCCTTCGAGCGCTGGCTGAAGCGCGCGCACCGCTACGGCATGTTCGACACGCAGGTGGCCCGGAAGCACCCGGACGTGCGCGACGTCAATCCGTGGCGGCTGCTCTTCCAGACCAACCCCCTCACCCGCCCGCTGCTGGCCGCGACCCTGGTGGCGCCGGACGCGTCCCGCGTGCTGACGCGCGCGGTGATGCACGCCGCCAACGCCGCGGACAAGCTGGGCCTGGAGAAGGCCGCCTTCGCCGGCACCTCCGTGGTGTACGGGATGGAGTATCTGCGCGGCGCGCGCGGCGAGGCCGGCGGCTGGACGGGCATCGCCCGCGAGGTCGCTCGCTACCTGCAGGGCCGGGGGGAGTAGTCACACACCATGCTGAAGGTCAGGGACTCGATGATTGGCTCGCTCGTCACGGATGCGCTGGAGCTGGCGAAGGCCGCCAATGGCAGCTCGGACGCGAAGTCCATTGCCAAGGTGGTGCTGACCAGTGACTCGTACCGCATCACCGCGCTCAACCGCGCCCGCGAGGCCGCGCTGACCTACCGCATCCCCCTGCTGAACCACGTGCTGCGCGTGGCGCAGACGGCGGTGATGGGGATTGAGATTGGGAAGGACGTCACGCTCGGCAAGGGCGTGTACTTCGTGCACAGCCTGGGCGTCGTCATCGGCGGCGACGCGCGCATCGGCGACCGCGTGCGCTTCTACGGGAACAACACCGTGGGCACCGCGAAGGACAACGGCTATCCCGTCATCGAGGATGACGTCTGGATTGGCGCGGGGGCTCGCATCCTGGGGCCGGTGCGCATCGGCGCGCGCTCGCGCATCGGCGCCAACGCGGTGGTGCTCCAGGACGTGCCGCCGGACAGCGTGGCAGTGGGGATTCCCGCCCGCATCTTCCCGCGCAAGGACTCGGACGACGTCGCGCTGTAGCGGGGCGGGCGGGCGCGGCCGTGGAGCGCACCGCGCGGGCGTTCGCGGATGGAGTCGCGCGCTGGCCCGGTGGCGGCAGCACGCGCATGGAGGAAGGTGTGAAGCGTTCGCGGATGGAGTGGCGCTCTAGCGCGGTGACGGCAGCGCCTTCAGGAAGGACGGAGTGATGCGTTCACGGACGAAGGCTGGCGCCGCTGTCCTATCGGGTGCGCTGCTGGCCGGGGGCACTGTCACTGTCGCGTGGGCCGTCGGCGCGGAAGCGCCAGGCGCTGCAGGAGCGAGCAGCGCGGCGCCCGACACGAGCAACGCAGCGGAGACGCGCGGCACGACGGCCACGACGCCGGGCACCGAGAAGACCGCGCCGGTGATGCTGTACGACGGCGGCCTGTCCCCCGACTGGAAGGACCTCGGCTGGGCGCAGCGCGAGTTGCCCAAGGGCGCGCCGGCGCGCATGCGCCTGTTCAACTACGCCGGGTGGATTCTCTACCGGCCCAAGCTGGAGGGCACCTTCGGCGCGCTGACGTTCCGCTTCAGCGCGCCGGAGTCCTTCGGCGAGTTCCTGGAGGTCCGCCTGGACGCCCCGGGCGCCGCCAGCTTCCCGCGCGTCCCCATCATCCCCGAGCTCCAGGTCCGCAAGGACGGCGAGTGGTCTGAAATCGTCATCCCCATGGAGCAGCTCAACCCCAGCGGCCAGCCCTTCGACCGCGTGGTGCTGCGCGCCTCCAAGAGCGTGGGCCGGGAGTGGGTGCTGTTCGACAAGGTGGCGCTGGTGCCGCTGCCGCCAGACCTCGCCGCCGCGCTGGCCGCGGGGGGCGGACGCACGGGCCAGGGCAGCGGCCGCGAGGCGCCGATGACCATCGACTGCACCGCGCCGAGCCACCCCATCAGCCCGCTCATCTACGGCATCGCCTTCGACGGGTTGACGGAGAAGCGCGACACGCACCAGTACGAGGTCGGCGCCACCACGCGCCGCTGGGGCGGCAACCCCACGTCCCGCTACAACTGGAAGCTGGGCGGCGCGTGGAACACCGCGAACGACTGGTTCTACCAGAACGTCGACATCGGCCTGAGCTACGACGACTTCCTGGAGTCCAACCGCAAGCACGGCATGACGTCCGCGCTGACGGTGCCCATCCTGGGCTGGGTGGCCAAGGACACGAAGTCAGCGGGCTTCCCGGTGACGCGCTTCGGCCCGCAGCAGCAGGAGGACAACGGCGCGGGCAACGGCCTGGCCCGGGATGGCACGCCGCTGAAGCCCGGCGCGCCGACGCTCACCAGCACCGAGGCGCCTCCGGAGTTCGTCGCCGAGTGGATCCGCGCCATCCGGAAGAAGGACCAGGCGCGGGGCCAGCGCAGCGTCCAGACGTACATCCTGGACAACGAGCCCATGCTCTGGAACTCCACGCACCGCGACGTGCACCCGGAGCCGCTGTCCTATGACGGGCTGCTGGAGCGCACGATTGCCTACGGCACGGTGGTGCGGAAGGAAGACCCGGAGGGCCTCATCGCGGGCCCGGCCGAGTGGGGCTGGACGAACTACCTGTGGTCCGCGGCGGACTTCACGCCGGGGAAGATGCCGCACTCCGACCGGCGCGCGCACGGCAACGTCCCCCTGGTGCCCTGGTACCTGCGGCAGCTGCGCGAGCACGAGAAGAAGACGGGCGTGCGGCTGCTCGACATATTGGACCTGCACTTCTATCCCCAGACGAACGTGGGCGTCGGCCTGGAGGGCAACACGGACCCGGCCACCAACGCGCGCCGCATCCGCTCCACGCGCGGGCTGTGGGATGCCACGTACAAGGACGAGTCCTGGATTGGCGAGCCCGTGCGCCTCATCCCGCGCATGAAGGAGTGGATTGCGGACAACTATCCGGGCCTGCGCATCTCCATTGGTGAGTACAACTTCGGCGCCTTCCGGCACATGAGCGGCGGCCTGGCCCAGGCCGAGGCGCTGGGCCGCTTCGCGCAGGAGAACATCTACTCCGCCTACTTCTGGCAGTACCCCACCGAGGGCTCGCCGGTGTTCTGGGCGTTCCGCGCGTTCCGGAACTTCGACGGCAAGGGCAGCCGCTTCCAGGACTGGTGGGTGCCCGCGAAGGCCGCAGAGGGCACCAGCGTGTTCGCCTCACGCGATGAGGCGGCCGGCAAGCTGGTGGCGGTGGTGCTCAACTTCGACCCGGACCAGACCGCCCAGGCGCAGATTCAACTCAAGGGCTGCGGGACACTCGACAGCGTGCGCGTGCTGGGCTACTCGGGCGCACCTGGGGGGTTCACCGAGCAGACTCCCGGTGCGAAGGCCGCGGGCTCCCTGACACAGCGGCTGCCGCCCTATTCCATGACCGTGCTCGACCTGACGGTGAAGAAGCCATGAGCTCCGCCGCGACGCCCGTACCTCCACAGACCCCGTTCACCCCTGGCCGCGCGCGCCTGAGCATCGGCCAGCTCGCCATCGACCAGCTCACCTTCGAGGAGGCGGTGACGGAGATTGGCCGGCTGGTGGACTCGCGCCAGGGTGGCTACGTGTTCACCGCCAACGTGGACCACGTGGTGCTGGCCGAGGACAACGTGCAGTTCCGCGAGGCGTACTCGCGCGCCGCGATTTCGGTGGTGGATGGGATGCCCATCGTCTGGGCCTCGCGCGCCATGGACGTGCCGCTGCCCGAGCGCATCGCCGGCTCGGACCTCATCCTCCCGCTGATGAAGCTGGGGGCGGAGCGCAAGTGGCGCGTGTTCCTGCTGGGCGCGGGCCCCGGCGTGGCGGAGAAGGTGGGCCGCATCGTCGGCGAGCAGTTCGGCGTGGAGGTGGTGGGCTGGGATTCGCCCATGGTGCGCGTGGACGGCGGTGACGCGCAGAACGACCCGATTGTCGCGAAGATTCGCGAGAAGGATCCACACCTGCTGCTGGTGGCGCTGGGCAGCCCGAAGCAGGAGGTGTGGATTTCGCAGGTGGCGTCCAAGCTGGGCCCCACGACGGCGATTGGCATTGGCGCGGGGCTGGACTTCATCGCCGGCACGGCGAAGCGCGCGCCCGCGTGGATTTCTCGCGCGGGCTTCGAGTGGCTGTACCGGCTGGTCAACGAGCCCAAGCGCCTGTGGCGGCGGTACATCCTGAATGACTCCCGCTTCGCCACGATTCTGCTGCGCGAGTTCTGGGAGCGGACGGGGACGAAGAAGCCGGAGTAGCCGCCCGCGTCACACGGGGGTGAACTTCATCCCCGTGGCGCCGGACCGCTCCAGGGCGACCTTGAGGTCCTCGGAGACGATGAGGGCCCCCGTCCATCCCCAGGTGCGGAACATCCGCGCATCGCCGACCTGGGTGGGGTCGATGCGCAAGCCCGAGATGGAGAAGTAGGTCCCGACCTTTTCCGGCATGCCGTCCTCGGGCTCCCAGTAACGGACCTCTGAGGAGTGGGCATCATCAATGCACCGGATGAGCCGGAGGGCATTCAGCACGAGGTACTGGTCGGGCTGTGAAGGGATGTCGACCGGTAGGAACTGGACCTCGTCCGGCACCCGCTCCGCGAGCAGGGACGCCACTCGGACGTGCACGACGGGAATGCTGTACGGCGCATGGGTGAAGTCGAGCGGACGGCCGGGCTCCTCAATGGAAACCTCCAACCGGCCCGTCATTGAGAGACGGGCTCCGCTCCTGAGCAGCGCCGGTTGCATCTCGGCTGCATCGGGGTCGACGAGGGCCCCAAGCTCCCAGCGTTTGGGCAGATGCATGTCATCCGTGAGCTGGAAGTACCGCTTCGCCATGATGGAACCCTCCTAGCGCCGCGAGCCCGAAGTCACCAGTGTGTTGAGCCGCGTGCCGGGTGTCGTGACCTCTCGAGCCAGGCGGTTCAGCGCCCGGGTCAGCGCCTCGCGACATTGGACAATGGTCCGACAGGTGCTCGTGGCCTCTTCGAGCGTGAAGAGGACCTGCTCGTGGTACTCGCGAGGATGCGGCCCTCGGTGCGCTGCCACGGGAACAATGTTCTCAGGGTCCTTCAGCTCCATCCCTGCCCGTTTGAAGATGGCCTTGAATCGCGGCGTCCACGGCCCACCCCGCGCCTTCGAAACATCATTCTTGTTCGTGGCGATGTGGTGCTTCTGCGTGCGGCGCGCGCCGTCCGTTCCACCAGCCGTCATGGCCACGGCATGCGGTGCCAGGGCGACGGTGAAGCCCTCAGCCGTCATCGCCACCGACTCCACGCTCCCGAGCGCCGCGTACCGGTAGCCCGCCTGCACCTCGACGTTCAGCGCCGCCTGTGCGGAGCCGGGCAGCCTGGGCGCCTTCGCCG
>NZ_JABXEP010000175.1:0-16095 GCF_013372605.1 Myxococcus sp. AM009 | reverse complement strand
GGCTTGGGGGGCGTGCGCTCCAGGGGCGCCGTCGCGTGCAGCGGCTCGGTGGCCTCGGCCTCGGGCTGCGCCTGGGGCCTGCGCGAGGAGGCATACGCCTCCATCTTCGCGGGCTCGAAGGGCCGCTGACGGTAGAGCGCCCAGTACAGCGCGACGCAGAAGCTGAACTGGTCCGAGCGCGGGTCCAGGTCATCCCCGCGGAACTGCTCCGGGGACATATAGCTGGGCGTGCCGATGATGAGGCCCGCCTCCGTGAGGGGGGTGTCCAGCATGCGCCGCTCGGAGGGCACGCGGGACTCCGAGTCCTCGGAGAGGTGCTCCTCCACGGGGAGCGTGCCCACCGGCCGCGCCAGGCCGAAGTCGGTGACGAAGACGCGGCCCGCGCGGCTCACCAGCACGTTGGCGGGCTTGAAGTCGCGGTGCACCAGCCCGGCCTCGTGCGCGGCCTGGAGGCCCCGGCCCGCGGAGAGGAAGGCCTCCAGCACCTCGCGCCAGGAGCGCTGCCCCTCCTTCACCCACGAGGCCAGGGTGCCGCCGTCCACCAGCTCCATGGCCAGGAAGACGCGGTCACCCCACACGTCCACGTCGAAGATGGGGATGACGTTGGGATGCGACACGCGCGCCATGGCCTGCGCCTCGCGCAGCAGCCGCGCCCGGGCCTCCTCCGAGTCCGTGCTGCTGTCCGCGTGCAGCAGCTTGAGCGCCACCTTGCGGTCCAGGTCCGGGTCATAGGCCGCGTACACCACGCCCATGCCACCCTGGCCCAGGCGCTTGAGGAGGAAGTAGCGCCCCACCTGAGGCACGGGGGGCGCGTCCTCGCGCCGCGACCCAGGGCCGGTGCCGAAGGCGTCGTCCTCGCGCTTGCCCGTGCCCGCGCGTCCTCTGCCGCTGTCTCTCATGCTCATGGCCGATGCACCCGGCCCGCGACTCTAGCCGCGAATAACCGTGAGGCCCATGTTCCAGGCCGCTTGGATGGTTGCCTATGCACCAGGCCGGTGTCGGCCGCCGCCGACGGGTGGGGCCTGCCCGCTGCGCCCCTCAGGATGCTTCAGAGAACAGGAGGGTCGTTTGCGCGGACTACACCTGCGTGAACTTCACGCCGGTGGCCTTCGCACGCTCCAAGGCCTGCTGGATGTCCTTGGAGACGATGAGGGCGATGGACCAGCCCCAGGTGCGGAACACCTGGGCGGGGTCAACGCGCATGCCGTAGACATCCCGGTACTGTCCCACCTTCTCGGGCCGCCCATCCTCCGGGTGCCAGTGGAGCACCTCTTCCGATGCCGCGTCGTCAATGCAGCGGATGAGCCTCGTGGCCACCAGGATGAAGTACGAGTCCAGGTGGCCTCGGATGTCCACGGGGAGGAGCTGCACGTCCTCGGGGGCCAGCTCCATGAAGATGTTGGCCACGCTGGCGCTGACCACGGGAGTGCTGAAACCCGCGAGAGAAAAATCGAGGGCCTTGCCTGGCTCCTCGATGGGAACCGTGAAGCGCTGGCTCACCGCCACCGGATGGCCCTCTCGGAACATCCAAGGGTCGTCTACTTCGTGACCTTGCGCATCTTGGGGGTGGCCCAGCTCCCAACGGCCAGGAAGGGAGACGTTGTCGGCGAGCTGGAAATACCTCTTTGCTATCATGGCGCCTCGGTATCACCTGGCTCGAGTGAGGAGCTTGTTCAAGCCGGAGCCCGGGGCGGCGGCTTCCTTGGCGAGTTCCCCATCCCGGCCTTCTTGAAGATTCTCTTGAACCGGGGCGTCCAGGGCCCGCCGCGCACGGTGGAGACACTGTTCTTGTTCGTCGCGAAGTGGTGGTCCTTGGTGCTGCTACTCCGCATACCTCGGGCAGCCATGGTGACCAAGTTGGGTGCCAGTGCGATGGGGAAGTCCTCGATAGTCATTGCCACCGACTGAACGCTCACGATGCTCACGTATTGGTGACCCGCCCGTGTCTCCACCGCGAGCGCAGCCTCGCCGAGCGGGGCAGCCTCAGATTTTTCGCCGCCATGCCTGCAGTGAAGCCTCTGCGCTTAGCCTTCTTCACCACCTCGGCCTCCATGACACGAGCCTCTTCCACCATTGGCTTCATCGTTCCTGCCTGGGTCGCCCTGCACACTAAACTACCGGGTACGAACTGTCTCACTCACGTTGGCAGAGAGGGCCCTCGCCAACATGCGAGAGGAGTGGCTCTGCCCCCTCATGGAGAAGTTCGCCGAAATCATTCGCGAGCAGGCTGTCTTCCGCGAAGCATTCGGTTTCATTTGATTCGCATGAGGGGACGGCTCAGATGACGAGGACGATCTCGCCATCAGAGAAGTTTCTCATGAATCCGTGCTGCGCGGGACACCTTACCAGCTCGGTGGCGCAGCGGAGCCGGCGGACTACGAGGCGTGCTCACGAAGGATTGGGCATAATGCACGGATTATTGGCCACTGCTCTTCTTCGAAGAGCTCGAAAAGCCGTGCCTTAGCCTCTTCGCGGTGCTCAGGTGTTTTGGACCAGTACTCCTGGGGCTTCCTTTCAAGGTAGTACTGGGGCTACAGCTTAGCGGTATTGTCGAGTCGCTGGAGGGTCGGGACTAGGTTCTTGTGGAGTTGCCCCTTCAAGTCGGGCGGCTAGGGAGTGAGAGTTGGGAGTACGGAGCTCGCGGGGTGACTTCATCTTCAGCCTGCGTGCACGCACCTGCTTCGCGGTTACCTTTGGGCTGGCAATTCATGGAAGGTGATACCGTCGAGCTTCTGCCGCCGCACAGCCTCCAGGAATCGCTCGGTGCCAATGACCATGGTTGCGAAGTCGCCGACGCGGAACAGGTCAACTCCCGAGGGGAGCGCGGCGGCATCCAGGATGGGCGCTTCCGGGCGCGTGAAGCCATGCCGACCACACGTCCCGCACGGAGGTGGTACCTCGGGGGGAATGCAGTCGGGATGCAGGCGGCCACGCGGTTCTATCTGGAGCTCCAGGAACGTGGGCGGAGTCTTCTGGCGGAACGTCAGCTCCGTCCGGCAACCCACCAGTCCTTCCACTCCATCTGCCTGAAGGCGCGACAGCACGTCGGGGTGGACCAACAGCAGCAGTTGCTCGACCCAGGCGACGGGGCCGAAACGTCCCGTGGCCTTGCCCGTCAATGGGCCGAAGCCTGTCCCAGGAGGGAGCGTTGCATGTGGAGGCACCAGGGAGCGCACCAGCTCCCGGAGGCGTGCGAATTCGGAGAAGGGCTCGGGGCGGGGCCGCTCGAACAGTGCTCGCTCTGGGAGATGTGACAGGTCGACGCAGGGGTACTCGTGCCCCACGTCACTCCAGGTGGCGCCGCAGGTAGGGCAGTGCACTCCAGGGAGGCTCCATTTGTGCCATGCATCAATGGAGCCTCCCTGTTTCGTTGTGGCCGTCGCGGCCTCACCCAGCCAGAAGAACCGTGTCATTGGGGAGTCGAAGTCCTCATGTTCCAGGACGGGAGTAGTACGGTTGAAGGGGGCCGCCCAGAAGTTGGAAGCGATAGATGAGGGCCCCTGCGTGTCGATAGATTTCCTCGGGCGTGGCTCTGGGATTGGCCAGCATGAAATCGCGCCACGCCTGATTCCAGGCGCCACCCCGCCCATCGCCGCCGTGAATCCTCCGGTGGAGGTCGCGGGGAATCGGGAGGGTATAGTTGTGAATCTTGACGCCCTGCCGCTCGAACCACCTCGCGAGCAGTTCGGCCTGCGGGAAGATGTGGTGCTTCTCGAAGCGGCCTGCTGGGAGCTGGTGTGAGGGCGGAACTGCGCGCTCACGAACCCCATTCCAGTTCGGGAAGACCATAACGGGGGCCGCGCCGTTCGAGTTTTTCGTGTCGCGTCCCCAGTTCCGGCGGGGCCCGCTTCCTGGCGCGGCGGCGACTGGAGGGCGTGCGGGAGGGAAGCGCACCGGCTGGACTTCAGGAGCAACGTCTTCGCAGAGGTAGAGCCCGCATACGTCAAGGGTGCACTGGACTGCGACACATGGCGCATCGGCGGAGGGGCGACACACCTCCTGGTCTTCGCTCGGTCCCCTTCGGCGCTCATCATGTGCAACGGTCGAACAGCCCAACAGGGCCACGGCCAGCAGGAGCCAGAGCGCATGGGAGGGTCGCACGGTCATGGAATCGTAATCGATGGAAGGCCCGGGCGTGCACTACCCCTGCTCCGCGGTTACCTTCACGCCGCCATGTCCCTTCGCAAAGATTACATCGAGCGGCTCATCGAGGAGTTCGCCGCCGCGCTGGCCCGCATCATCAAGGCGGGCCGGGAGAAGAAGCTCGCGGACGCCCAGCGCCTCATCCAGGAGACGGCGCTGTCCACGTTGGGCATGGAGTACGCCGCGCTGTTGATGGCGGACCCGGCGTCCACCGCGCGGCTGCTGGGCGCCCCTCCGCGCGTGAAGGTGCTCGCGCGCCTGGTCGCCGAGGACGGGACGTTGCTCGCCACCCAGGGCGACGCCGCCACGGCGGCTTCCCGCTTCCACTACGCGCTCGCGTTGTACGAAGAAGTCCAGGCCGCGGGCCTCACGCTGGACGCGGACGACACGGCCACCATCACCCGGCTGCGCGGCCTGCTGGCGGCGTCTGACTCCCGCTGAACGCAATCCCTGTCACTCGTCCGAGGGATGGGTCCGCTACCTGACAGAGTGAGCACCTGGATGTCTTCCATTGGGCGTGTCCGAAGGCACCCTCGGGGACCCCTGGGTTGCATGACAGCCCATTCCCCCGGTTACGATGGCAGGCCATTTCTTCACGCCAGACACCTGGGGGGTGTGCGTGTCCTTCATCCAGCTTCCGCGGAGCGTTGTCTCGTGCCGTAACCTCGTTGGAGGAAGCTGGCAGGTGCCGCCCGGTGCGGCGCAGCTCGATGTCCGGAGCCCCTACACGGGCACCGTCATTGGCAGGGTTCCCCTCACGCCCGCCTCGGGGGTCTCCCAGGCGGTGGAGGCCGCGAAGGCGGCGGCGGCGTCCTGGAAGGACACCCCGCTGCGGGAGCGCACGCAGTTCCTGTATCGCTTCCGCCAGCTCCTCGAGCGGGATTTGGACGCCCTGGCCCAGCTCGCCGCCAGCGAGGCGGGGAAGACGGTGGCCGAGGCCCGCGCGGGCCTGCTCAAGGGCATGGAGGTCTGCGACTTCGCGCTGTCCCTCCAGCACCTCGACACGGGCGCGCACCTGGAGGTCAGCCGCGGCGTCTCGTGTGAGTACCGCCGCGAGCCGCTGGGCGTGGTCGCCGGCATCACACCGTTCAACTTCCCGGCCATGGTGCCGATGTGGATGTTCCCCATCGCCGTCACGCTGGGCAACGCCTTCATCCTCAAGCCTTCGGAGAAGGTGCCCCTGACGGCGTGCGCGCTGGGCGAGCTCATGTGTGAGGCGGGCTACCCCGCGGGCGTCTTCTCCGTCGTGCACGGCGGCAGGGAGGCGGTGGACGCGCTGGTGGCGCATCCAGACGTCCAGGCGGTGGGCTTCGTCGGCTCGTCCGCGGTGGCGCGCCACCTGTATACGGAGGGCTGCAAGCGCGGCAAGCGCGTGCTGGCGCTGGGCAGCGCCAAGAATCACCTCATCGTCGTGCCGGACGCGGACCCGGAGCTGACGCCGCAGGCGGTGGTGGACTCGTTCACCGGCTGCGCGGGCCAGCGCTGCATGGCGGCCAGCGTGCTGCTCGCGGTGGGCGACGTGGAGTCCATCCTCCAGGAGGTCCTCCGCCGCGCGGCGAAGCTGGAGCTGGGGCCCGGCATGGGCGCGCTCATCGACCGCGGTTCATTGGACCGCCTGGAGACGGCCCTCGCCCGCGCGGAGGCCGAGGGCGCGCGGGTGGTGCTGGACGGCCGTGGCCGCAAGCCGCAGGGCGAGCCGTGGGCCGGTGGCAACTGGCTGGGCCCCACGCTGCTGGACGGCGTGCGTCCGGAGATGGAGGCGGCGCGGCGCGAGCTGTTCGGTCCGGTGCTCTCCATCGTCCGGGTGCCCACGCTGTCCGCGGCGCTGGCGGTGGAGAACGCGTCGCCCTACGGCAACGCGGCGTCCATCTTCACCACCAACGGTGGGGTGGCGCAGACGGTGGTGGAGGGCGTGCGCGCCGGCATGGTGGGCGTCAACGTGGGCGTCCCCGTTCCGCGTGAGCCGTTCTCCTTCGGCGGCACGGGGGATTCGCGCTTCGGGCACGGGGACATCACCGGGCCGTCCAGCCTCGACTTCTGGACGCAGGTGAAGAAGGTCACCCGCAAGTGGTCGGCCCGGACCGACGGCTCGTGGATGAGCTGAAGCGCGCCCCACGCCGCGAAGCACCGCCCCCCACACCCCGACTCTGCTCCCGCGCCCGCAAGGAGGGCGCTCCCATGGCCGAGAAAAAGAACCCCAACCACATCCGCCTCACCTCCCACCCGGATGGCGACGTCCCCAGCGTCCCCATCCGCTGGGGAGACGGCGAGCCGCCGCGCCGCGGCCCCGTCGTCGCCACGCTGACGGAGGCCGGGCACCGCAACGTCATCGGCACGCACGCCGGCGCATATGCCGTGTACCGAGCGCTCGCCGTGGCCGCGGGCATGCTGCCGCAGGACCACCGCGCGGACCTGAAGAACACCGCGCCCGCCGCGCAGGTGGGCCCGCATCCATCGTGGAGCGACCCGCAGCGCATCGTCTCGCTGGACCCGTGGGGGGCCATCGCGCCGCAGGCGTTCCGGCCCTTCGCGGAGCAGGGCATCGACTTCCGGCCGACCATCGCCGTCACCAAGGCGCACATCAACTTCCCCGAGGTGCGCGACGCCATCGAGGCCGGGCGCCTGAAGCCGGACGGAGACCTGCTGCGCGACAACGGCGACATCAAGGTGACCAAGGCCGCGGTGGACCCGGTGTGGTACCTGCCGGGCATCGCGAAGCGCTTCGGCATGACGGAGAGCGCGCTGCGCCGCGGCCTCTTCGAGCAGACAGGCGGCATGTTCCCGGAGCTGATTACGCGCCCGGACCTGCACGTCTTCCTGCCGCCCATCGGCGGGCTGACGCTGTACGTCTTCGGCGGCATCGAGACGCTGGCGGACCGGGACGTGCCGCTGACGGTGCGCGTGCATGACGAGTGCAATGGCTCCGACGTGTTCGGCAGCGACATCTGCACCTGCCGGCCCTACCTGGCGCACGGCATCGAAGAGTGCGTGCGCGCCGCGCAGACGGGCGGCGCGGGGCTCATCGTCTACCTGCGCAAGGAAGGCCGGGCGCTGGGCGAGGTGACGAAGTTCCTCGTGTACAACGCGCGCAAGCGGCAGGAGGGCGGCGACTCCGCGGCCACCTACTTCCAGCGCACCGAGTGCGTGGCCGGCGTGCAGGACATGCGCTTCCAGGAGCTGATGCCGGACGTGCTGCACTGGCTGGGCATCACCCGCATCCACCGCTTCGTGTCCATGAGCGACATGAAGCACGACGCGATTACGCGCTCGGGCATCGAAATCCTGGAGCGCGTCCCCATCCCCGACGCGCTCATCCCCGCCGATGCGAAGGTGGAGATGGAGGCGAAGAAGGCGGCGGGCTACTTCACGCAAGGGCCGGTGGCGGACGCGGCGGAGCTGGCGCAGGTGAAGGGGCGGGACCTCGATGTCTGATTCCGCCTTGGCGAGGTCGGACCTCTCTCCCGCCGTGGCGTGGCTGCGCACGCCGTCCGCCATCCGCGAGCGCTGTCACCAACTGCTGGACCTGGGGCTGGCGGGCAAGCTGGAGCACTTCCGTGTCGAGCCGTCTCGGCTGCCCATCGTCGTGGACACGGTGCTGCACGTGACGCGCGAGCACTACCCCACGCTGGACGTGCCGCTGCACAGCCGCTGGCGCCACTTCGACGTGGGTGGCGTGGCGCGGCTGGCGGAGCTGGAGGCGCGGCTGAAGGACGCCACGCTTCAAGAGCGGGCGCGCGCGAAGCTGGACCTGGTGGTGGTGAGCGTGCTGTTGGACGCGGGTAGCGGTCCGCAGTGGCGCTACCAGGAGGCCGGCGGGAAGACGTGGGCGCGCTCCGAGGGCCTGGCCGTGGCCAGTTTCCGCATGTTCATGGAGGGGCGCTTCTCGTCGGACCCGGACCGGCCGCTGCGCGTGGACGCGGAGGCGCTGGGCCGGCTCACGCGTGAGGCGCTCGCGCGGGGCATGCAGGTGACGGACGCCAACCCGGTGGATGGGCTGGACGGCCGGCTGCACCTGCTGCACGGGCTGGCGAAGGTGCTGCCTCGGCCGGGCGCGTTGCTGGACATCATCACCGCGCAGCACCGCAGCGTGCGCGCCGCGGAGCTGCTGGGGTTGGTGCTGGAGATGCTGGGCCCCATCTGGCCGGGCCGGGTGATGGTGGACGCGGTGAACCTGGGCGACGTGTGGCCGCACCCCGCGCTGGGGCCGGTGGAGAGCCTGGAGGCGCTGGTGCCCTTCCACAAGCTGTCGCAGTGGCTGACGTATTCCCTGGTGGAGCCGCTGTCCGAGGCGGGCGTGGTGGTGACGGAGCTGGATGGCCTCACCGGCCTGCCCGAGTACCGCAACGGCGGCCTGCTGGTGGACCTGGGCGTGCTGTCGCCCCGGGAGCCGCGCCTCTTCACGCAGTCCTTCCACCCGGGTGACGAGCCCATCGTGGAGTGGCGCGCGCTGACGGTGGCGCTGCTGGACCGGGTGGCGGCGCTGGTGCGCGGCCGGCTGGGGTTGAGCGCGGAGGAGCTGCCGCTGGGGAAGGTGCTCCAGGGCGGAACGTGGACCGCGGGCCGGCGCGTGGCGGCGGAGCGGCGTCCCGGGGGCGGGCCCCCCATCCGCGTGGACAGTGACGGCACGGTGTTCTGACGGAGGACGCAATGGAGTTTCCAAACTGCACGGTGGTGGACCACCCGCTGGTGAAGCACAAGCTCACGCAGATGCGCCGGGTGGAGACGAGCACCGCCTCCTTTCGGGCGCTGCTCCAGGAGACCTCGCTGCTGCTCGCCTATGAGGCGCTGAGAGACCTCAAGGTGCGCGAGGAGGACATCCAGACGCCCATGGCGCGCACGGTGGCGCCGGTGCTGGACGGCAAGAAGCTGGTGCTGGTGGCCATCATGCGCGCGGGGCAGGGCATCCTCGACGGGATGCTGCAGCTGGTGCCCTCCGCGCGCGTGGGGCACATCGGCCTGTACCGGGACCCGGAGACGCTGTCGCCGGTGGAGTACTACTACCGCGTGCCCGGCCAGCTCGCGGACCGGGACGTGGTGGTGTGTGACCCGATGCTGGCCACGGGCAACTCGGCGGTGGCCGCGCTCCAGCGGCTGAAGAAGAGCAAGCCCGGCTCGCTGCGCTTCGTGTGTCTGCTGGCGTGCCCGGAGGGCCTGACGAACCTGCGCGAGCACCACCCGGATGTCCACGTCTACACCGCGGCCATCGACGAGCGGCTGGACGAGCACGGCTACATCCTTCCGGGCCTGGGCGACGCGGGAGACCGGCTCTTCGGGACCAAGTAGCGCGCGGTGGAGGAGGTACCCCTCACCCGGCAACGGTGACCTGGCGCGCGGCCGTGTCCAGAAGCAGGGGTGGCTGCACCGCGGCGCCCGGTGCGCTGGGCGCCGCGGGGGTGGCGCTGCTGGTGGGCGCGGTGGCTCGCAGGCGCCGTGGGGCGTTGTCGCGCTCGCGTCCTTCCGCCGCTAGTTGACGGTCCGGCCGGAGGCCTTTTCGGCCCCGCCGGGCCTGAGCGCATTCACCTCCCACGGTGAGCGCTTCGGCCCACGCAGCGCGGCGATGTCCGCTGGCACGTACAGCCGCGCTCCAGCGGGCGGCGCGTTGCCGAAGTGGGTGAGCACATGGTTCAGCACCGCCGCCAGCTCCACGTCCTGCAGGTGGCCCATGGAGGGCATGGGCGCGCCCCAGCGAGGGCTCGTCAGGCCGTGGAGGTTCAGCTCCACCAGGTACTCGCGTCCCCCCGGCGCGGCGAAGAGGCGAGCGGTGTCCTGGAGGCCGGGGTACTGGTCCCAACCCTGGCCTTCGCTGCCATGACAGTTCCGGCAGTTGCTCGCGTAGGCGTGCTCGCCCACCTCCCGCCACTCGAACGCGTGCTCCGGGGTGGGCTCGTACTGGGCCAGCGTCGCGTACTCGTCGGAGAGGACGAGCTGCGCGGAGCGCATCCAGGCGAACAGCGCGGAGCCCAGGAGGAGCAGCGCGGCGATGGTGTAGGTGGCGATGTTCGCCACGAGGTGTCGCATGGTGGCAGAGGCTCCGGCCTAGGCGAGGTTGAACTTCTCCAGGTGGATGCGCGCCTCGGGGACGCCGCGCTCCTGGAGGGCTTCGTGCGCCGCCGTCATCATGGGCGGCGGGCCGCAGATGAAGAAGAAGCGCGCGAGCTTCTCCTTCGGCAGGTGCCGGTCCAGCACCTCGCCGGTGAGGAAGCCGCGCTCGCCCTTCCAGTCCTCGGCGGGCTCCTTGAGGACGTAGACGCAATGCAGGTCCAGCTTCTCCTCGAGCTCGGCCAGGTCCTCGCGGAAGGCCACGCTGTCCCAGTCGTTGTCGGCGTAGAAGAGCGTGATGGGCCGGTGGTCCTTCCGGTCCGCCATGGTGCGTAGGAAGGAGAGGATGGGGGTGATGCCCACGCCGCCCGCGATGAACACGTAGCCGACGGCGGGATAGCGGTCGATGCTGAAGGCGCCATGAGGGCCGTCGAGGTACGCGCGCGTGCCCGGTGGGACGTCGCCGATGCGGCTGGTGAAGTCACCCAGCGACTTGATGCCGAACTCCAGCCGGTCCGAGCGCTCGGCGCTGGAGGAGAAGCTGAAGGGGTGCTCTTCCAGCGTGAAGGGCGAGCCCTCCAGCTTGAGCCAGGCGAACTGGCCGGGGTCGAAGCGCATGCCATGGTCCCCCACGGGCTCCAGCACCAGGGAGTGCGTGCCGCCCCGCTCGGGGCGGACCTCGGCGACGCGCCAGCGGTAGTTGCGCTGCCACGCGGGGCGCAGGACGCGCAGGTAGATGACGAGCGCGACCATGGCGGCGCTGGTCACCACCCAGATGGCGTGCTTCCACGGCGTGTTGGTGTACAGGCCCGCCATGGAGACATGGAGCTGGGCGAAGACGATGGCCGCCACGCCCAGCAGCAGGTGCAGGAGGCGCCAGCGCTCGTAGTTGATTTTGAGCCGCTCGCGGAACTGCGAGGACACCACCAGGATGACGAGCATCAGCACGCTCATCATCGCGGCGCGGCTGGCCCAGTTCCCGCTCAGGGGGTTGAGCAGCTTCAGGCGGGACGGGTTGTCGATGACGATGATGAGCGGATGCGCCAGCACCAGGGACACGGCGACCATGGCGATCTGCCGGTGGTACTGGAGGATGATGTCGATGCCGTAGGGCGCGGTGATGCGCTTGAAGCGCGCGATGAGCACGAACTGCACGGCAATCTGCGTCAGCCCCACGAAGCCCAGCGCCACGGACAGCTCGAGCCAGAAGGACCGCCCGGACGGGGCCGGGGGGATGAGCATCAGGAAGACGGGCACCAGCACGACCAGCAGGTAGAGGCTGATCCAGAAGAAGCCGGACATCACGCGGTTCATGCGGAGACTCCCATCAGGCCCCGTAGCCCGGGATGCGTCCGAGGGGAACGTGGAAGCAGGCAGGTACCGCTCGCACTGTTCACGGAAGGACCCGGACCGTCCGTCCCCGCGACCCGGTGTGCGGGCCCCAGGGCCCCCTGGCCCCACCGCGAGGGCGTGCACATCGTTGGAAGGGACGCATGCCAGGAGAGGAGAACGACGATGGCCGAGCAGCGCACGCCGAAGTCACGTGACGCATCCGAGTCCCCGCAGCCGGACTCGCGCCTCCGCGAGTCGATGAGCGACCCGGAGACGGAGCGGCGGGACGCGGAGGACCGCGCGGTGACGAATGAGGCCCACCGCTGGGGCGACGAGGGCAGCTCCCGCGAGGAGCGCGGCTACCCGCGAGAGGGTGACGCGAGCAGCGACAAGGGCAAGCCGTAGCCGTGGTCCGCCGGCACCCGGGGGGCCCCTTCCGGGGAGGCCGGGTGTCTGGATTAGGGTGGAGGCGTGTCCGCCTCCGTCCTGCTGCTGTTGCCCCTGCTGTGTGCCTCCGCCCCCACGCGGGTGGAGCTGGTGTTTGGTGGGGATGTGATTCCCCATGGCGAGGTGAAGGAGGTCGCCAGGCTGCACGCGCGCACCGGGGCGCCGCCACCGGAAGGAGGCCGGGCGCCCTCGCTCAACCATGAGGGCTGGGACCATGTCTTCGGGCCCATCGCGGACGTGCTGCGCACCGCGGACGTGGGCGTGGTGAATCTGGAGACGCCCGTCACCGACAACAAGAAGGCCGTGGCGAAGGAGCTCTTGTTCAACGCGCCGTCGGCCATGGTGCATGCGCTGGCCTCGGCCGGGGTGAAGGTGGTGTCCACCGCGAACAACCACGCGAGGGACCAGCACCCCGCGGGCATCTTGGAGACGCTGCGGCACCTGGAGGCGGCGGGCATCCGTCATGCGGGCACGGGCGCGACGAAGGACGCCGCCTGGGAGCCCGCCTTCGTGGACGTGCGCGGCGTGAGGGTGGGGTTCCTGTCCTTCACGCGCATGCTCAATGGCTTCAGCAACCCGAAGGATGCGCAGGCGCCACATGTCGCGCTGGTGCCCTATTCGCGGCCCGAAGCGCACCGGGGCGTTCAGGCTGAACAGGCCGTGGAGGCCGTGCGCGCCGCGGCGGCGCGGTGTGACGCGCTCATCGTGCTGGTGCACTGGGGGACGGAGTACACGGGGACGCCCCGGCCCGAGGACCGCGAGCTGGGGCGCGCGCTGCTGGACGCGGGGGCGAGGGCGGTCATCGGGCACCATCCGCACGTGCTCCAGCCGCTGGAGCCGTACCAGACGGTGGATGGGCGCAAGGGGCTCATCGCGTATTCGCTGGGCAACCTGGTGGCGAACCAGGACCGCTTCTACCAGCACGCGACGGGGGCGAAGCACTCGGGAGGCGACCGGAGGGACTCGATGTTGCTGCGGCTGTCGCTGGTGCGGCCCATGCCGGGGGTGTCGGTGGCGCTGGAGGAGGTGTCGGTGCTGCCGGTGTGGATTGAGAACAACGCGGTGGGGCGGGCGCGCAAGGAGTCGCGGAACATCCAGCCGGTGCTCATCGACCGGGAGGTGGAGGCGGTGACGGAGCGGCTGGCGTTGCTGGCGGCGCGCCCGGAGCCGCTGGACAAGGAGACGCGCGCGCAGAAGGCCTTGCTGGAGCGGCGGCTCGAGGGCTCCAAGCAGCGGCGCGAGCGCATCCTCCGGATGCTGCCGGAGGGGTTCGCGGTGGCGTCGCCCGCGCTGCGTCAGCGTGGGGCGGTGGCGGTGCCTGCTGAGCGGTTGACCTCACAGCCGTGATGGCAAAGGCATACGTGGGTGTGCTTCGGTCCATTCTGGCTGTGATATGTCCATGGTCATTCACTTGGGCGGACCTCAGGGTGAGTCGGCTTCTGAGCAAGTCATGCCTGGGGTTGGGGTAGAGTGCACCCTATGCGTCAATCCGCCATCCTCCTGCCGCTGTTGTTGCTGCTGGCCTGCAAGAAGGACTCGAAGGAGCCGGACACGAAGGAGGCCGCGGTTCACGTCAAGATTGGCCACCACCGGAACTTCAGTCAGGGCTGCATCACCGTGGAGGCCCATGGCGGCACCGGTGAGCCGGTGCTCGCGGAGTTCAAGGCGCCCGGGCAGTTCGACACCAATGACCCGGTGTTGAACGTCGCCGTCTTCCGGAAGGCGGACTGGGCGCGGGACGTCGAAATCACCGTCAGGGTTTTCGAGAAGGGCTGCGCGGCCGAGCAGTTGGTGGATGAGCGGAAGCAGACCTTCAGCTTCGCCTCCGCGGGCCGACAGGAGTGGCTGCTCGAGGACCTGCACACCGATGACGAGGACGGTGACGGCTTCGTCTCACCGGGTGGGCCGATGAACCGGGGGGCGGACTGCGATGACCTGCGAGCGACGGCCTTCCCTCGTGCGCCGGAACTCTGTAACGGCCTGGATGACAACTGCGACGGTCAGCAGGAAACGGGGGTCGTCGACAGGCTCTGGTACCTGGACCAGGACCGCGATGGCTTCGGACGCAATGTGCCCGGCACGCAGGCCTGTGACCCGCCGAGTGAACTCCATGTTGAAGCGACGGGCGACTGTGACGACGAGCGGGCCGACATCCATCCCAACGTGGTGGAGGCGTGCAACGGCGTGGATGAAAACTGTGACGGGCGCGCCGACGAGCTGTTCACGGAGGGGCCAGGTGCACTGGGGACGGCGTGCACGGAGGCCTGCGGCGGGACGTATGCCTGCAACTCCGCGGGGACGGGGACGGAGTGCGTGGGCACTACGCCTGCGCTGCTCTATGCGGATGCGGACAGCGACGGAGAGGGGAAAAAGGACAGCGCTTCCGTGGGAGAGCTGTGCCCTGGCGCACCGCTGCCTCCGATGATGGTGGAAAACACGCTGGACTGTGATGACGCCGACGGCGCCACGAACACCCAAGGGACGGAGGTCTGCGACGGCCTGGACAACGACTGCGATGGAGAAGTGGACGAGCAGATGACCTGCGGCTCGCTGAGAAAGGTCGAAGACCCAGCACTGGCCGGGCGCCACTGGAGGACGGTGGCCGTGCACCCGAGTGGTTACCCGGTGTGGGTGGCGGGATTGGACGGCAAGCTGGCGGTGAAGAGGGATGCGGCTTCAGATTTTTTCAGCCACGACGGGGATGCGTCAGCGCCGCCGTGTGGGCCCGCAGGGAACACGTTGGATTGGCACTCGGCGTGGGTCAACCCCAATACTGGTTATCTTGTCGTGGTTGGCGAGGACGGCTGGATAGGTGAGCACAGTGGTGGTTCGTGCTACACAATCCATGTCGACCTCCCTGACACCAGTGACTACTTCTCGGGCGTCGTTGGGGTAGGAAATCCAGCTCAGGTATTCGCAGTCTCCACCTTGGGTCAGTTGTATGAGTGGACAGGCGCGGCCCATCGCCACGACTCGCCCGGTCGGTACTGGGGTCTCCATGCGCTCGGCCCTAATGCGCTGTATGCGGTGGGCTCGACAGGGGAGTCGTCGCCGCTGACGCCGATGGTAAATCTCTATATTCGTGACACGAACTGGGGCACTGCGGCAGCGCACAACCTTCAGGGGACCGCGGGCTACAACGGGGGCTTGCGGGCTGTGTGGGCCGCGGACGCGACGCTCATCTATGCGGTGGGTGACGGTGGGTTGGTGGTGAAAGGCAGTGGGCAGTCGAGGGACTGGGAACGGGTGCTCCCCGAGGTGGGCGCCGTGGTCGACTACGTCAGCGTGGCCGCACCACCCGGGACCAAGAATGCCTACCTCATTGGCAACGAGGGCAATTCAGGACGGCTGCAGCGGTTGACTCCGCACGGTTGGGCCGAGGCTCCAGCCTTCGCCTCGGGCGAGCCAGACATGCCGCTCCGCGACATCGCCATGACCTCCGCGAGCAACTTCTGGATCGTCGGCGACGACGGCCACGTCTACCACTTCCCGGAGCCATAGCCCTCAGCCCCCGCCCCGTCCCTCGGGTCCAGGGGGCGGGGCGCGGTCCTCGCGGGCCAGCTCCCGCAGGGCCACGATTTTCTCCAGCAGCGGCCCCCCGTGCTTCATCCGCGCAATCCGCTGTGACGGATAGATGCCCCGGTGCCCCGTGAGCAGGTACGCCACCGTGGCGACAATCGCCACGTGGGGCAGCACATTCGCCCCCAGCAACTCCACGGCCATGATGGACAGCGCCAGCGGCGTGTTCGCCGCCGCCGCGAACAGGGCCGCCATGCCCACCGCCGCGCCCAAATCCAGCGGCAGGCCCAGCAGCCGGGCCAGCACGTTGCCCAGCGCCGCGCCAATGAAGAACAGCGGCGTCACCTCGCCGCCCAGGAACCCCGCGGCCAGCGTCACCACGGTAAAGGCCAGCTTCCACGCGAACGCGGGCACGGGCAGCGCCGGGTCCTGGAACGCGCGCAGGATGCCGGGCACGCCCAGCCCCAGGTAGTCATCCGTCCCAGCCAGCTTCCACAGCACCACCACCGTCGCGCCGCCCAGCGCCATCCGCACCGGCAGCCACGGCACGCGCTGCTCCAGCAGCTTCTTCAGCCGGTGCATCAGCTCCACGAACACCACCGCCACCGCCGCCAC
>NZ_JABXEP010000174.1:0-16151 GCF_013372605.1 Myxococcus sp. AM009 | reverse complement strand
AAGGAACTGTCAGCGGACGACCTGAAGCAGCGCGCGGCCGAACTGCGTGCGACGCTGTTCCAGGACCAGCTGAAGCGGCGGACCGGTTCGCTGGACAACCCGGCTGAGCGCACCCAGCACCGGCGCGCCCGGGCATCCGCTGGTGGTCGTCATCGGCATCGACGCGTTCCGGCCGGACCGATTGAAGTCTCAGGGCGGCTCGGGCGAGGTGGCGCCCCACGTGGAGCGCCTGCTGGAGGACGGCACGCTCTTCACCCGCGCGTACACGCCCATTGCCCAGACGGAGCCCGCGTGGCGTTCGCTGCTCACCGCGCGGTGGCCGCACGAGACGGGCGTGCGCTACTCGCTGACGTCCGACTCGCGGATGCAGCTCCAGCGCACCTTCGCGGAGTCCTTCGCCCAGGCGGGGTGGCGCACGGTGTTCGCCACCGACTGCTCGCGCTTCCACGCGGAGGGGCCCGCGTCCGGCTTCGAGACGCGCCTGCAGCCGCCGCGCGGGGCGGTGAACTTCCTCCTGGAGAAGCTGCGCTACCGCGCGCTGGGCATGTTCGCGGACCACGCGCCAGGCGCCGCCTGGCTGCCCGAGTTCATCGACAACCGCGCGCTGGCCGGCATCCATGACCCCATGGGCTACGCGGAGCGGCTGGCCGCGCGGCTGGTGGACGAGGCGAGCCAGGGCCCCACGCTGTTCGCCTTCCACGCGACGGCGGCGCACTTCCCGGGCGACCCGGTGCATCCCTTCTACCGCCGCTTCGTGCCGGCCTCGGAGCCGCTGGAGCGCCGGCTGCGCATGCACTTCGCGCCGGTATCCCCGGGCGCGAAGGGCGGCTGGAACCGCGCGGGCGCGGAGGCGCTCTATGACGAGCTGATTGCCCAGGCGGACGCGCAGGTGGGGACGCTGCTGGACGCGCTGCGCCGCTCGGGGCGCTACGACGACGCGCTCATCCTCCTGATGTCGGACCATGGCGAGAGCTTCCACGCGGACCGCGACGACCTCGCGGGCGCCACGCCGGTGCATGGCGCGCGGCTGTCGGAGGAGGAGAACCGCATCCTCCTGGCGGTGAAGCCGCCCAAGGGACGAGGCGCGGCGCCGGCCCTGGTGGACTCGCTGGTGCGGCTGGTGGACGTGGGGCCCACCCTGCTGGAGCTGTCCGGGCTGCCGCGCCTTTCGGACGTGGACGGCGTGTCGCTGGCGCCGCTGCTGCGCGGTGAGGACCTGGCGCCGCTGGCGCTGTACGCGGAGACGGGCTTCACCCACGTGCTGCCGGAGGTGTTCGACCCGGGGCACTGGCCGGGGGCGCCGCGCTCCTTCGACGCGTACCGCATCCGTCCGGATGGCGTGGTGGAGATGGGGCCCGCGGCCCACGCCCGCATCCTCCAGGAGAAGGACGTGGGCGCCTTCGACGGCCAGCGCTGGTGGGTGGACCGGCCCCAGGCCAACGGCACGGTGCTGCGCGCCTGCCAGGGCGACTGTGAAGGGCCGGACGCCCACGCGCTGGAGGCTTGGTTCGACAGCGTCCAGGGCCGCACGGCGGCGGGCGGCTGGCGAAAGGTGGCCGGCCAACGCCCTGGGGCCGCGCATCCACAACCGCGTGGCGGGTGAGGCCGGCCAGAAATACCAGGGCCCCGGCGCTTCCACCAACTGAGGCGGGAAGCGGGCGGGGCCCTGGCGGTACCGCGCGTGGGGCGCGTTACTTGTTCATGGACAGCAGCAGGTTGTGCCGCGCGGCCGTGGGGTTGGCCTCCTCGCGGTCCGCGATGCGGTGGACCTGGTTGCCAATCTTGTCCTGCAGCAGCATCAGGCCGTCGAGCACCTGCTCCGGGCGCGGCGGGCAGCCAGGGATGTACACGTCCACCGGGATGATGCGGTCGATGCCCTGCAGCACCGCGTAGTTGTCGTAGAAGCCGCCCGAGGACGCGCACACGCCGAAGGCCACGACCCACTTGGGCTCGGCCATCTGCTCGTAGACGCGCTTGAGGATGGGGGCCTGCTTCAGGTTGATGGTGCCCACCACCATCAGCAGGTCCGCCTGGCGCGGCGAGAAGCGAGGGAACTCCGCGCCAAAGCGGGAGATGTCGTGCCGGCTGGCGGCCACGGACATGTACTCCATGCCGCAGCAGGCCGTGGCGTACGGATAGGTGAAGAGCGAGTACTTGCGCGCCCAACCCAGGCCCTTGGAGACGATGGACTGGAGCCAGCCCATGGAGTCGTCACGGCGCGTGGTAACGATGTTTGCGAGGTCTGCGTCAGCCATGATGTCTCAGCTCTCCCAGTCCAGGGCGCCCTTCTTCCAGATGTAGATAAGGCCGACCACCAGCGTCGCCGCGAAAACCAGCATCTCCACGTACCCGAACCACGCGAGCGCCTGGAAGTTCACCGCCCAGGGGTACAGGAACACCGCCTCCACGTCGAACACGATGAAGAGCAGGGCCACGACGTAGAACTTCACCGCGAAGCGCTGCCGCGCCGGGCCGCTCGACTCGGAGCCGGCCTCGAAGCTGGTCGCCTTGATGGCGCTTGGGCGGCGAGGACCCAGCCGCGTGGTGATCTGGGGAATGAGCATCGCCATGCCACCCGCCAGCAGCAGGACGACGGCCAGCGGCAGGTATGGCGTGAGGGGAGTCGGAGTCATCGCGCGCGGAACCTAATGACACCGCGCTCGCCATGTCAAAGGGAAAGTCCAGGGAGCGGCGCGCCAACCCCTTGAGATGACGGCGAAAAGCGGCGTTCATGATGCCCCAGGGCGCGCCCGGCGTGGATCAGCGGCCCGCCAGGTCTCCGCCCCATCGGCCGGTTTGACGCTCCGCGAAGGGACGCCTACCGTCCGAGAACCGCCGGCATCCATCCGGCGTGGAACTTTCTCACCGGGGAGATGGCAAGCATGTGGGGCCGGCTCGGCTTGCGGACGCAGGTGGCCATCGCGGTGCTCGTGCCCTGCCTGGCGGTGGTGAGCTTCTGCGTCGTGTACTTCCCCATGCACCAGCGGGAAGTCACCCTGGAGTTGCTCCAGAAGCGGGTGCGGGTGGTGGCGCGGCTGATGTCGCAGCACCCCGCGCTGCTGGCCGCGGACGGCACGCCGGAGTCCATGGCCCGGGTGCGGGACGTGTTGTCGATGCTGGAGGCCCCGGAGGCGCTGAACGAGCGCAGCGGCTTCACGTTGCGCTACCAGGGGCTGGTGTCGGCGGACGGCGCCGTGCTCCATGCGCGCGGCCCCATTCCCGCGGCCATCCGCTCGCTCGGCGTGGAGGGGCTGGAGGGCTGCACCACGTCCACCCACCGCGACGAGGTGTCGGTCCGCTGCGCCAGTGGTGAGCGCCTCTACGTGGCGAGCTTCGGCGTCCAGGAGGCGCTCAGCTCGGTGGATGACCTGCGGGGCGCGGTGCTCGCCGGACTGGCGGGCGCGCTGGTGCTGGGGCTGGCCCTGTCGCTATTCATCAGCCGCGCCATCGCCGAACCGGTGGCGCGGGTGACGGAGGTGGTGCGGGACGTGGCCCGGGGCGACATGTCCCGCGGGGAGCTGGACGTGCCGGCCACGGGCGAGGTGCGCCTCATGGCGCAGTCCTTCAACAAGATGCTGGGCACGCTGCGCAGCTCGGTGATGGAGATGGTGTCGCGCACGGAGCAGCTCTCCGGCGCGTCGCGCGGCCTGCTGGGGGCGTCCGCGGACCAGGAGCACGTCATCAGCCAGCAGGCGGCCTACGCGCAGCAGATCGCCGCCACGTTCGAGGAGCTGAGCCGCACGGCCGAGCAGATCTCCAGCTCCACGGAGGTGGTGGAGTCGAGCGCGCGGCGCACCCACGAGGCCGTGGCGGAGGCCATGGCGGTGGTGGCGCAGGTGGTGGCGGGCATCAACGACATCCGCACCGAGTCCAAGGGCGTGGCGGACGCGATTGTCGGCCTCAACCAGGACCTGCAGCAGGTGTCGAAGATCGCGCAGGTCATCAACCAGGTGGCGGAGCGCTCTGACTTGCTGGCGCTGAACGCGGCGCTGGAGGGCACCAAGGCGGGCGAGGTGGGGCGGGGCTTCTCGCTGGTGGCCGCGGAGATGCGCAAGCTGGCGGAGAACGTGTCCGCCTCCGCGCGTGACATCGCCCGCATCGTGGAGAAGGTGCAGGACTCCGGCGAGGAGGCGGCGGCCAAGGCCCGCGTGGGCATGGCCACCAGCGACCGGGGCGTGGAGGTGGCCGAGCAGGCCTCCTCCGTGTTCCAGCGCATCGTCGAGCTGGCGCGCGGCACCAGCGAGGCGGCGCGGCAGATCACCATCGCCACCCGGCAGCAGCGCCAGTCCAGCGAGCAGGCCGTGCAGGGCGCCCGCAACGTCGCGGAGCTGGTGAAGCAGGGCGTGGACGCGACGGGCCGCACCACGCGCATCGCCCAGGACCTGCAGGCGGTGGCCGAGGGGCTCACCGCCGTCACCAGCCGCTTCAAGACGACGCGGAGCTGAGGCTCACTCCCGCTGCCAGCGCAGCTGGAACTCCACCTCGTCCACGTTGTCCTCGCGCTCGTGCTCGATGTTGAAGAGCGCGTCGGCGGGGATGCGCAGGCGCTCGCCGGCGACCTGGATGCTGAAGGCCTTGCCCGCCTCGATGGCGTCCGCCAGCCGCCGCAGCTTCGCGACGAAGTCCTTGCGCGGGTACGTCTTCTCCAAATCTCGGTCCGCTCGCTTCGCCTTCGCCTTCTTCTGCGCCATCGTTGAGGGCTCTTTCGTCCAGGGTTTGCCCGGATGATGGCATCGCCCGTGTTGAGCGCGCAGCCCGAATCGGCGCCGCGTTCGAGACGCGCGTCAGCCCATCAGCCGGTGGAGGCTGAGGTCCAGGCGGCTCTGGACCAGCCCCAGGAGGCTCTCCACCTCGCGCCCGTCCAGCTTCAGCCGGGTGGCCAGCTCGCGGTGAGTCCCTTTCAGGAGCCGCTCACGGGCCTGTGCCACGTGACGCGCCACACTGGAGCGGGGCTCCGCGTACAGCGTGGCGATGCGGTCCATGGTGAGGCCGTGGAGATGGTGCAGGCGCAAGAGCGCGCGCTCCCGTTCGGACAGCGTCGCCAGCGCGGCCTGGAGGGATTCGGACAGGGCCCGCCGGGAGTGGGCCCGGAGCACGTCGCGCTCGGGGTCGTCCCGGGACAACAACTGCTCCAGGGCCTCCGGGGACGTGGAGGTCTGCTCGTGGCGGCCGGCCTGCTCCAGCAGCTCTCCGCCGACGCGCGAGGCGACGATTCGCACCCAGCCGCCCAGCGAGCCACGTCCCGAGTACTCCGCGATTTTCGGCGCGCCGCCGTGGACGCCCAGCAGGAGCCGCTGGCGCGTCACCTGGAGCACCTCGTCCACCATCGCAGTGAGGTGCCGTGACAGCCGGGCGGCGACCTTCTGGAGGACGTGTTTCTCGAAGAGCTGCAACGCCTGGGGCTCTCCCTGGGCGCAGGCACACGCCAGGTAGACGTCCGCGGCGTGGAGCTGCTCCAGCGCGTCCAGGGGCGTGCCTTCCGCGCGCAGGTGCCGGCCCACGTGGCGCAACAGGGCCGCGGGCGCCAGCGTCACGGTGGGCCACGCCGCACGGCCTGTATCGAGCAGCTCCGTGAGCAGGGCCTCCAGCGCGGGCGCGGAGCGCAGCGTGTCGTGCAGTGACTCGGGAGCCCCCGCGAGCAGCAGCGGCGTCAGCGTCTCCGGAGCCTGGCTCATCGGGTGACCTTGCTCACGCGGGGTAAATGACGCGCCTGCCAGGCCACGAGCTCATCGTGCTCACGCCGCGCGCGCAGCCCCTGGGCTTCCAGCCACGTCTTCGCCTCGTGAATGAGGGCCGTGGCCTGCTCGCGCCCATCCGGGGCGGGCCGCTCCCACAGGGCTCGCGCGAGGAGGAAGGACACCCGCGCGGCTTCCTTCCGGTCCAGCCACGCGCGCGCGTGGATGCGCCGTGCGCGCTCGAGCAGCGGGACGGCCCGCTCCGGCGCGCGCAGGCCCAGGTGCGCCTCGCCGAGGCAGGCGAGGTCCAGCGCGGCGTCCGGGCTGTCGTCCCCCTGCGCGGCTTCGTCCAGGGCCAGGGCGCGCTGGCAGCGGGTGAGTGCCGCTCGGAACGCGCCCGTCTCCAGGTCCACCCGGGCCAGGTCCCGCTCCACGCCGCACGCCACCACGCTGTCGGTGCCGTTCTCCTTTTGGAGGAGGCTCAACGCCTGCGTCAGGTTGCGCCGCGCCACCGCCGGCCGGCCCGCGCGCAGGTGGATGAGGCCCAGGTTGCGCAGCGACATCTCCAGGCGCGGCGAGTCCTGTCCCACGCTGCGTTGGATGCGCTCCAGCGCCTGCTGGTTGTGGGTGAGCGCCTCGTCGAGCCGGTCGGAGTCATAGGCCACCATGCCGAGTCCGCCGAGCGCGGTGACGGTGCTGGGATGGTCCGGCCCCTTGCTGCGCTCGAAGATGGCCAGGGCCCGCGCGTAGTGGCTCCGGGCTTCCTCCAGGCGTCCCTCGCGGCGCAGCAGGCCCGCCAGGTTGTTGAGTGGCGCGGCCAGGCTCGCGTGCTCCTTGGAGCGCGCGGCCTCCAGCAGCGTCAGCGAGCGTTGGAACGTCTCGAGCGCTTCCTGCGTGCGGCCCAGGGAGAGCAGCTCGGTGGCGATGTTGTTGAGGTTGAGCGCGAGCACCGGGTGCTCGGGGCTCCACTGGCGCTCCTGGAACGCGTAGGCCTGGGCCTCCCGGTAGAGCGCCAGGGCCTCCTCCGCGCGGAGCTGCCGGGAGCGGACGCGCCCCAGGCCGGTGAGGAAGTACGTCACGCGAGGCCGCGAGGGGCCCGCGGTCCGCCGCGCCAGCTCCAGCCCCTGAGTGAACTCCGCGTCCGCTTCGTCCAGCTTGCCCTGCACCAGGAACAGGCCGCCCATGCGCAGGTGCAGGTCGGTGGCGATGTGCGGGAAGCGCTCACGGCCCAGGCGCTCCACCGCGGCGCGGGCGTGGTGTACCAGCCGGTTCGCCTCGTCCATGCGCGCCATCTGGTCGCCCACCACCCACAGGAGGAGGTTCCAGACGCGGGCCACTGTCTCATCGTCGCGGCCCGCCTCGGCGGCCCAGAGCGCCTTGTAGAGGTGCTCCTCGGCCTCCTTGGGCTTGCCCGCGAGCCCATGGGCATAGCCATGCAGCGTCAGGACCTCTGCCTCCAGCGGGCGGTACTCCAGCCCCTGGATGGCCTGGAGCAAGGCCGTCGTCTCCTTCAACGCGCCAGGGTGGTTGCCCGCGTCCATGTGGGCCCGCGCCTCGGCCAGCTTGCGTCGCGCCGCGTCCACGCGAGGCCGCAGGGCATCCGGAGGCTGAGGCCGGTTCACCAGCTCCGGAGCGTCCCGGCAGCCGGAGACACCCTCCAGTGACGCCACCAGCTGCGGCGCGTTCTGCACCGTTCGCGCGTCCGCCTTCTCCAGCACGTCGACGACGGCGGCCAGATGCCACAGCCGCGTGTCCAGGCACGCGGCCGTCTGCCATGAGGCGTTGGCGTCATCGCGCGAGGCCGTGCACGCGTCGGTGCGCAGCGCGCGCCACGTGTCCGCGTGTCCGTCCAGCGTGCGGGCGACGGCTTCCCACGCGGCGGCGGCGAAGGGCTTTCCCGTGGCCAGGAAGGCCGCGTGGATTCGCTCGCGGCGCTCCGGCCCCCAGATGGTGGTGAGGCGCTCCGCCTCCCGCTCGCAGCCGGCCTGCCTCCGGTGCGCCGCCACGTAGCCCACGGTGAGTCCCAGCGCGCAGGCCACGGCGGCGGCGCCGACCCAGGCCAAGCGCCTCCCGGTGCGGGGGGCCAGCTCGGCCAGCAGCGCCTCCATCGTCGGGAAGCGTTCCTCCGGTCGGGCTCGCAGGCCCCGCAGCACCGCGCGCCGCACGCGGGCCGGGATTTTCGATTCGCGCTCCGGCGCGCGGATGCGTCCTTCCCGCGCGGCCTGACCCAGTGCTTCCAGCGTCCGGCCCTCGAAGGGGCGCACGCCGTGGAGCGCTTCGTACAGCGCCACGCAGAAGCTGAACTGGTCCGAGCGCGCGTCCACGCCGTGGCCCTGAAGCTGCTCGGGCGCCATGTACGCGGGTGTGCCCAGCAGCGCGCCCGAATGGGTCAGCGGCGAGTCCACCCACGAGGTCGGCGCCCTCGCCGCGTCCAGGCTCGCGGGCGCGGCGTGGCCGAGGACTCGCCGGTGGGACGGGCGGGCCAGGCCGAAGTCCGTCACCCGCACGCGACCCTCCTTTCCAACGAGCACGTTGCCCGGCTTGAAGTCGCGGTGGACCAGCCCGGCGGCGTGGGCGGCCGCAAGTCCCCGGCCCGCGTCCACGAACACGCGCACCACGTCCTGCCAGGGACGCGGCGACTCCAGCCACTCCGCCAGCGACGCGCCCTCCACCAGCTCCAGCGCCAGGAAGACGCAGTCGTCGCAGACGCCCACGTCATGGACGGTGACGACGTGCGGATGGGCCAGCCGGGCCAGGGCCTGGGCCTCGCGCAGCAGCCGCAGCCGCAGCTCCTCCAGGTGCCGGCCCTCGGGGCGCAGCAGCTTCAGCGCGAGCCTTCGGTCCAGCTCCGGGTCATGGGCCGCGTACACCTCGCCCATGGCGCCCCGGCCAATGCGCTCCTGCACCACGTAGCGGGAGAGCTGGGTGCCCGGAATCACCAGGGGCCCATCGACGGGCGGGGGCACGGCCTCCGAAGCACTCGCGCCCAGGGCCAGGTGCTCCTGGCAGCGCTCACAGCCTTCCACGTGGGCCAGGACGCGCGTGCGGTGCGCGTCCGGGAGCGCCCCTTCGAGGAAGTCGCTCAGTGTCGTCTCGCTCGGGCACCCCATGGAGGCCAGGAGACTATCAAATTCCGGGAATTTTCACTTTTACCCGCCTGTGGCGGCTCAGGCCTGGGCGCGTGATTTGAGCCGGGCGAAGAGCTCGGGAGGCATGGAGGCGGTGCCCAGCCGGTGGTCGGCGGAGATGGCCTCGCCGTGGAAGTCGCTGCCCGCGGTGGGGACCAGGTCCAGCTCCCGGGCCAGGCCGAGGTACTTCTGGCGCACGCTGGGGTTGTGGTCCTCGTGGAGCACCTCGAGGCCGGCCAGGCCCACCTGGGCGAGCGCGCGGATTTCGAGCCGCTCCATTCGCGACGAACCTGGGTGGGCGAGGGTGGCCGTGCCGCCCGCGTTGCGGATGAGGCGGATGGCGTCCTCGCCGGCCAGCTTGAAGCGCTCCACCCAGGCGGCGCCGCGCGTTCCCAGGAAGCGGTCGAAGGCCTCCTTCACGTCCACCACCCAGCCTCGGTCCACCAGCACGCGGGCCAGGTGGGGGCGGCCCAGCTGCGCGTCGCCGGCCACCGCCCGGACGTGCTCCATGCGCACCGGGTAGCCCAATTGCCGCATGCGCTCCAGCAGGGCTTCCATGCGCTGCTCGCGCTCCAGGCGGAGCCGGTCGGCGAAGCGGGCGATGTCCTCGTCGTCCGGCCTCAGGAAGTGCCCCAGGATGTGGCACTCGCGTCCATGGATGAACGCGGAGATTTCGATGCCCGGCACCAGCTCCACGCCGTGGGCGCGCGCCGCCACCGCGGCCTCGGCCAGGCCCGCGACGGTGTCGTGGTCCGTAATCGCCAGCACCGTCACCCCAGCGGCGGCCGCCCGCGCCAGCAGCTCCGTGGGCGCGTATTGACCGTCGCTGGCGGTGGTGTGCGAGTGCAGGTCAATCACGGCGGGCTCCGGGGTGTGGGGCGAATGTTTCCCATACGCGACCTCTGCCGGGTTTCACACCAACTTGCGGCATGGGGGGTGCCGCCGCCACCGGGGGTGTGGCTACTGTCCGAGCCCTATGGGCAAGAAGTCCGATACGACCATCGAGAACCGGGTCTACCTCTTCGAGTCACTGGCGAGCAGCTACGTGGCGTCCGCCACCGAGGTCTTGTCCTCGGAGGACCCCGCGGTGCGGCAGCGCGCGCGCCGGGCCCTGGCGGAGCTGGCCTTCGTGTCCTGTGTGATGGCGGACACTGCGCATCTGCCGGCCGAGCAGGTGCGAGCCCAGGTGCTCGGCGCGCCCGAGCGCGTCCCGGAGGCGCCTTCAAAGGTGTCCGGCGGCGCGGCCCGGAAGCGCAACAAGTAGCGGCTACTGGTGCTGTTCGGGTGGTATGCCAGCCGCGCCCTTTTGCTTCGAGGAGCGCCGACATGAGCCTGCCGCAGACGCCCGCCACGGGTGTGGTGATGACGCTGGTCAGCCAGCCCCAGTTCAAGACGCAGCTCACCCATGGCCCGTCGGGCATGGTGAACCAGACGGAGGCGCCGCGCGACAACGGGGGCACCGGGGGCAGCTTCTCTCCCACGGACCTGGTGGGCGCGGCGCTGATGTCATGCGCGGTGACGACGATGCACCTGTTCGCCTCGCGTGAGGGCATTGCCCTGGGGGAGGTGAGCGCCCGCGTGGAGAAGCGGATGACGCCGCCGCCGCGCCGCATCGCCGAGCTGGTGCTGGACATCCAGATGCCGGCCGGCCTGTCCGCCGAGCACCGCGCCACGCTGGAGAAGGTGGGCCGCGAGTGCCCGGTGGCCCGCAGCCTCCACCCGGACGTGAAGCTGCCGCTGACGTTCAGCTACCCGGACTGAGGACGCCAGGCCGCTTGCCCTCCAGGGGGCCTGCTCGCGCGTGCTGCGGGTGGGCGCCTTCGTGTTCATCCTCCCCGGCTGCGGGGCTCGTCCTGGAGGACACGGCATGCATGCGAAGCGGCTGGGCATCTACCTCAATGACCACCTGGCGGGCTCGGTGGGCGGGCTGGAGCTGGCGATCCGCACGGAGGCGGAGAACCACGGCAACCTGCTGGGCCGCTACCTGGCGGCGTTCATCCCCGAGCTGAAGGAAGACCAGTCCACGCTGCTGTCGGTGATGGACGTCCTGGAGCTGAAGCGGGACGGGCTGAAGACGCGCGCCGCGTGGGCGGTGGAGAAGGTGGGCCGGCTGAAGCGGAACGGCACGCTGGTGCGCTACTCGCCCCTGAGCCGGCTGCTGGAGCTGGAAGGGCTGTGCGCGGCCACGGAGGGCCGCTTGTCCCTCTGGCGCACGCTGGCGCGCGTGTCGGTGAAGGACGCGCGGCTCGCGGTGTTCCCCTTCGAGTCGCTCGTGCAGCGCGGCGAGGCGCAGCGCTCCGTGCTCCAGCGCCTGCGGGCCCAGGCGGCTGACGTGGCCTTCGCGGAGGAGCCGCAGCCCTTCGGCTCCGGAGAGCCGCTCGTCGCGGGCCTCTGACGGACGCCCAGGAATGAAGAAGCCCCCTGCCGCGGCGCGCGACAGGGGGCGGGGACTTCATCCGGGCGCGGGGCTCAGGTGCCCGACGTCTCCGACGCACCGGGGGGCGGCGTCGTGGGCCGGGCGCCCGAGGTGTCCGGCGTGGGCACCAGGCGCAGTTGGCTGGCGCTGCCGCCGAAGCTCGCGTCCACCTCGCGCTCCAGGTACGTGTAGCCGGACAGGCCGTCCTCGTACATGCGCAGCAGGTTGCGCGACTCGTCCAGGGTGATGCGGCCCTGGCGCAGCGCGGCCTCCGTGAACTTGCGCAGCCGCGCCACCAGGTCGTCCTTGGTGTAGCTGACGTAGTTGAGCACCTCCGTCACCGTGTCGCCGGCCACCACGTTGTCGATGAGGTAGCCCCCGTTGGGCCCCAGCGACACCTGCACGGCGTGGGTGTCGCCGAACAGGTTGTGGAGGTCGCCCAGAATCTCCTGGTAGGCGCCCACCATGAAGATGCCCAGGTAGTAGTCGTCATCGTTGAGCGCGTGCAGCTCGAGGGCGTCCTTCACCTCGCGCTTGTCGATGAAGTGCTCAATCTTCCCGTCCGAGTCGCAGGTGATGTCCGCCAGCGTCGCGCGGCGCGTCGGCTTCTCCGCCAGACGGTGGATGGGCATCATCGGGAAGAGCTGGTCGATGGCCCACGAGTCCGGCAGCGACTGGAACACGGAGAAGTTGCAGAAGTACGTGTCGTTGAGCGCCTTCTCCAGGGAGTCCAGCTCCTCGGGAATCTCTCCCTGCTCCCGCGCGATGCGCATGATTTTGTGGCAGGTGGCCCAGTAGATGTTCTCCGCCGCCACGCGCTGCTCCAGCGACAGGTGGCCCAGCGAGAAGAGGGTGAGGCTCTCCTCCTTGGCGTCCTGCGCGTCGTGCCACGCCTCCAGCAGGTTCTTGTTGGTGACCTCGCGGTAGGTGGACCAGAGGTTGCGCACCACGGAGGGCGCCTTCTCGTCCACCTTCTCCGGGACTGGCGCCGGGTTGAACTCGCTGGTGCCCAGCACGTCCACCACCAGCACCGCGTGGTGCGCCACCACGGCGCGGCCGGACTCCGACACCAGCGTGGGGTGCGGCACGCCGGCCCTGTCACAGGCCTCCATGACGCCGAACACCACGTCGTTGGCGTACTCCTCCGTGGTGTAGTTCATGGAGGACGCGAAGTTCGTCTGGGAGCCGTCGTAGTCCACGCCCAGGCCGCCGCCCACGTCCAGGTACTTCAGCGGCGCGCCCTGACGGGCCACCTCCACGTAGAAGCAGCCCACCTCGCGCAGCGCGTTCTTCACGTTGCGGATGTTGGAGATCTGGCTGCCCAGGTGGAAGTGCAGCAGCTCGAAGGAGCTGAGCAGCCCGGCGTCCTTCATGAAGCTGATGCAGTTCATCAGCTCGGAGGAGGTCAGCCCGAACTTGGAGCGGTCACCGCCGCTGGCCTCCCACTTGCCGGCGCCGCGCGTGGACAGCTTCACGCGGATGCCCAGCCGAGGCGCGATGCCCGTGCGCCGGGCGACCTCCGCGATGAGGGGCAGCTCGCTGGGCTTCTCCACCACCAGGATGACGTTGCGGCCCAGGCGCGAGTAGAAGAGCGCAGTCTCGATGTACTCCTCGTCCTTGTAGCCGTTGCAGATGACGAGCGCGTTCTCGTTCTCCAAGAGCGCCATCACCGCGAGCAGCTCCGGCTTGCTGCCGGCCTCCAGGCCGTAGTTGTAGCCCTTGCCCGCCTCGATGAGGGTCTCCACCACGTAGCGGTGCTGGTTCACCTTGATGGGGTACACGCCGCGGTAGCCGCCCTTGAACCCGTGCTCGGTCATGGCCTTGCGGAAGGCCTCGTTCAGGTGGACCACGCGGTGGCGCAGCACGTCCGTGAATCGGATGAGCAGCGGCAGGCCAATGCCCCGGCGGCGCACTTCGTCGACCAGCTCCTTCAGGTCCATGTTCGGGGCCTGGGGACCGTCCGGGTGGACGATGACATGGCCCTTCTCGTTGATGCCGAAGTAGGGGTTGCCCCAGTTCCGGATTCCGTACAGCTCGTGCGCGTCGGCGAGGGTCCAGCGGTGGGGAGGGGCGTTTGCGGGCATCGGCGTCTCGAGGCTCCCTGGGTAGAGGGGGTGGACTCCCATGAACAACGGAAACGCTCACGGGAATCGCGCGGGAAGTATCGGAAAGCCCCTCGGTATTCAACAGCCGCCTGTGCGGAGGGCAGGCAGGCTGGCGGGACGACCGCCCGGTGCGCCTCCTCCCGCGGGCCGACCCTCCATTCAATTCCTACCCTTTCCGGGTGAGTCCTGAGGGACGCGTGGAAACAAGGGGAGGGTACATGGAGTCGTCCGCACGCAGGGAAGAAGCGGTGCTGACCCCGCGGGAAATCTACGAGCGGCTGGATCGCTTCGTCATCGGCCAGGCCGGCGCCAAGCGCGCCGTGGCCATCGCCGCCCACAATCACCTCAAGCGTCTCCTGGCGCGAAGGCTGCGCCGGACGTCGCTCATCAAGAAATCCAACATCTTGCTGATTGGACCCACCGGGAGCGGCAAGACGCACATCGCCCGCAACCTGGCGGACATCCTCCACGTGCCGTTCACCACCGTGGACGCCACCGAGTACACGGAGGCTGGCTACTACGGGAAGGACGTGGAGGTGATGATCTCCGACCTCCTCTTCAAGGCGAATCACTCCGTGGAGGACACCCAGCGGGGCATCATCTTCATCGACGAGGTGGACAAGATTGCCCGCCGCTCCCAGGGTGCCCGCAACGGTGCGGGCAGCCGCGACATCGGCGGCGAGGGTGTCCAGCAGTCACTGCTGAAGCTGCTGGAGGGGCGCGAGGTGTACGTGCCCCTCAACGTCACCCAGGCCTGGAACAAGAGCGACTTCGTGCAGGTGGACACGCGCGACATCCTCTTCATCTGCGCGGGGACGTTCAGCGACTTGCACGATGATGGGGATGAAGGGAGCCGCGCCATGGGCTTCGGCGCGGAGGACGCGGCGAAGCGCGGCCAGAAGCGCATCAGCACCCGTCAGTTGACGGACTTCGGCATGCTGGCGGAGTTCCTCGGACGCCTGCCGGTGGTGGTGCAGTTGGAGCGGCTGGGTGAGGAGGACCTGATTCGCGTGCTCACCGAGCCGCCGGACTCCATCGTGCGCGAGTTCCGCGAGCTGCTCTCCATGGATGACCTGGAGGTGGACTTCGCCGGCCCGGGCCTGCGCGAGGTGGTGCGCTATTCCGTGGATCGTGGGCTGGGCGCTCGAGGATTGCGGTCCATCCTGGAGCACGTCATGGCGGACGTCATGTTCGAGGCGCCCGAGCGGCGGCGGCGCCAGGTGACGGTGGACGCGGGCTTCGTACGGGAGCGGCTGCGCGGGCTGGATTCGACGCAGCTGAACGTGTGAGTCAGGGCTCGCGCTCGGAGGCGCGGGCCGCGGCGCCCAGCCGGGCCGCCACGTCCGGGTCCTGGATGAGCTGGAGCACACCGTCGTGGCGCAGCAGCGCGGCGGTGTCTCCGCGCGCCAGGGCCTGCTTCAGCTTCGGATCTTTCAGCAGGCGCTGGAAGCGGGCGTCCTTGCGCAGGGCCTTGTAGGCCGGGTCGTCCTGGAGCTGTCCCGCGCGCTTCGGGTCGCTGGCGGCCTTGGCGACCTCCACCAGGTTCTTCACCGGGGCGAACTGCGTCATCTCGAAGAGGTTGTAGCGGCGGGCGACCTCGATGGAGAGCGACTCCTTCGGGGACAGGCCCACGCGGCGGCCCGCGATGACGACGTGCTGTTCGAAGAAGGCGATGGCGCTGAGCACCACCCAGGCGATGATGCCCATCTTCGCGCCGCCCAGCGCGAAGCCGAGGAAGCGGTCCAGGCCCCGATTCTCATTGTGCTGGCCGGTGGAGAGGATGCGCAGCAGCAGCGCGCCCAGGGCGTAGCGCACCGCGAGCCACGTGCAGATGAACACGAGCACCGTGCCCACGATGGCGCCCAGGAAGAGCGGGCTGCCCAGGGCCTCCGCCAGGTGTGGGGCCGTCACGGGGCCCAGGCGGCGCGAGGCGAAGTAGCCCACCGCCAGCCCCACCACGTTGGCGACCTGACGCGACGCCCCGGTGATGGCGCCAATCATGGCGAAGAACAGCACCAGCCCGAGGATGATGAGGTCGATGACCATGGGCGCCGCCGCCGTCAGCGAATCTTGAACGAGCCGCCCTTGTCGCGGGACTCGTCCTGGGCCTGCTTCTGGACCTCCGCCAGCCGCTCCTTGTAGCGGGCGTTGGCGGGCTCATAGGTGAGCGCCATCTTCAAGTTCCGCTCGGCGGCGGACCAGTTGCCCGCGTCCGCGTCCTTCTGCGCCTGCTGGAAGAACTGGCGTCCCTTGGGGTGGGTGCCGATCTGCGCTTCCTGCTCCTTCTTGGCGGCGGCCTTGGTCTCCGCTTCGGAGGCCTCGGTGAAGCGCAGCTTCTGGGCGCGCTCGGGGCCCGCCACGTCGACGACGTACTTCTTGCGCTTCGTGTCGTCGCGCAGGACGTAGTAGGCCTCGGTGACGCGCTTGTAGAGCTCGTTGATGCGGTCCTTCAGCTCCCTGGAGTCGACCTGGAAGAAGCGGTCCGGGTGGTAGGTGCGGCTCTCCCGGTAGAAGGCGCGCTTGATGTCCGCGGGCGTGGCGGTCCGCTCCAGCATGAGCACTTCGAAGTAGTCGAGCTGGTCCAGCTTCGCGCAGCGCGATTCCAGGTCCGCGAGTTGCTGGATGTCCAGGCCCGGGCCCGTTGACGCAGCAGGCGCCGGCGGTGGCGTGACCGCCGTGGCAGGGGTAACGGGCGGGACAATGGGGGCCACGGACGGAATCGAGGGCACCGCGCCGGGCGGAGCGCGTGGGGCCGGCGTCAGCGGTGCGATGCCTGGGACGGCGGGCGCCACGGATGGGACGGAGGGCGCGACGGACGGGGGAGGGC
>NZ_JABXEP010000173.1:0-16276 GCF_013372605.1 Myxococcus sp. AM009 | reverse complement strand
GGCTCGGGGAGGAGGCGTGGCCGGAAGAGGTGGGGAGAGCCCACCTGTCGACCGCTGTTTCAGGGCGTGGGAAGCGAGGCAATCCGTTCGCCGATGGGCGGATGACTCATGCCCTTGAGGACGACCCAGCGGGGGGGAGCGGGGTCCATCTTGTTGACGCGCGCGGCCTTCACCAGCATGCGCCGGAAGGCGTCCACGTCCCCCGTGAGCCGCAGGGCATAGCGGTCCGCCTCGCGCTCCCGTTCCCGGGAGAAGGCGCCCGAAATGGGCCTGGCCGTCAGCACGAGGAGGAAGAAGACCAGGGAGATGAGGGGCAGGTTGCGGATGTCCGCGAAGTGGGGGGCGCCGAACCACCCCCGCGACGCGGACAGGCGCAAGAGGCGGTCGAGCGCGAAGAGCAGGGCCACCAGCACCAGCGATGAGGCGATGCGGGCGGGCCACTTCGACTCGTTCACATGGCCTGCTTCGTGGGCCACCGCGGCCAGCACTTCGTCCTCGGAGAGCTCCTTGAGGATGATGTCGTTGAGGACGATGGTGCGCGTGGGGCCCTGCCCGGCGAAGTAGGCCTGCAGCCGGCGCGAGGAGACGGAGGTCTCCTCCACGAGGACATCGGCGAAGGCGATGTCCGCCTGCTCCATGAGGTCCACGATGCGGGTGCGCAGGGGGCCGTCGGGCAGCGGCTTCTGGTCGAAGAAGAGCCGGCTGCGGTACGGGTCCAGCGCTCCGGAGACGAGGAGCAGCAGGGCCACGGGCACGCCCAGCACCAGCCACCATTGGCGCAGCTTGCGCGCCAGGCCGAACATTCCGATGACGAGCGCGGAGATGGCGAAGGACGCCAGCAGCTGGGCCTTGACCATGTCGTAGGCGAAGGTGGCGGGCGTCTGCGTGGACATGCCGTGCCGGTGCTCCAGCGTGTAGCTGAACCAGACGTCCACGGGCAGGTAGATGAGCGACACGACCAGGTCCGTGAAGAGGGCGAAGAGCACCGCCGCGCCCCAGCCGGGCTCGCCCCACAGGCTGTTCATGGCGCGGAAGAAGGCGCGGGTGACTGGCGCCGTCCGGAGGAAGCCGAGCCGCCGTTCCAGGCCCGCGGCGGCCGCCACGGCCAGGCGGTGGAGGGGTTGGACGAGTACGCCCAACATGAGCAGCATCAGGGCCAGGTTGGCGAAGGGCCCCACCGCGGCCCGGATGTAATAGGGCCGGTGGAAGGCGTGAATCTCCGCCAGTTGCTCGGGCGTGAAGAGGGGCTCCATGGAAGCCCCAGGCTACGCCGCGCGCCCCTGGCCTGCCCAGCCAGGGGCGTTGCCACGCTCAGGTATGGGGCTCGGCCTCGGAGGAAGGCGCCGTCGACGCGGGCTCGCCCTCCGCGTCCGCGAGCAGCAGGGCCTTCACCTTGGCCAGGCTCTCACGCGTGCGGTCCACGAAGGTGCTCTGCGAGCCGATGCGCTCGGCCGTCTCCAACGTGCGCTCGTAGATGTTGATGGACTTGGTGAGCAGCACCCGAATCTTCTTCCGCAGCTCCTGCCGGTAGATTTGGGCCTCGCTGGCATCCAGCTCCGCGGGGGCGGGCGAGTTCACCATGTGCTCGTAGAGGTTCTCGTACAACGAACCAATCTGCGTGCCCGCGGCGGTGGCCCAGTAGCCGTTGCCCACGCGGATGGAGCGCAGGTAGTGGCCCTGCGCGGACAGGAGCAGCTCGGCTTTGTAGTTGAGGTCCTGGGCGAGCGCGTCCGCGCCCTTCGCCGGGTCCAGCTTCACGCCGTCGTAGTGGAGCCGGTACAGCTCGCCGATGAAGAAGTGGGCCTGGGCGGGGAAGTAGTCATCCACCTCGCCCTTGTCCTCCAGGGCGTCGTAGGTGGAGAGCGCCTTGCGCAGGGTGACCTCGGCGGTCTCCGGCGAGCCGCTCTCCAACTGGCAGATTCCCTGCTGCACCTGCGCTTCGAGGCGGCGGTTGAGGGGGAGGTCCTCGCGCGCGACGATGATGCCCAGCAGCTTCGAGGCCTGTTCGTAGCGCTCCAGGTGGTAGTCCACCTCCGCCACGCGGAAGGCCGCGTCCAACGCGTCACCCTGGCCCTTGGCCGGGTCCGACAGCTCGGAGAAGCGGTGACCGGCTTCCTCCCACTCCTTGAGGCGCTGGTGGGCCAGACCCGCGTTGTAGAGCGCCGCGCGGCGGTGGCGGCTGTCGGGGAAGAAGTCCACGAGCCGGCCGAAGTAGCGCGCCGCTTGCTGGAAGTCGTTCGCGGCGAAGGCCGACGTGCCGCCCGCGAAGAGCTCCTCGTCGTTGAGCTTGTCCAGCTCCAGGTCCGCCGTCACCGTCACCGCGTCGAAGTGGAGCTCCTGCTTGGGCGCCTTCGCCCGCGGCTCCTCCCGCGCGGCGGAGCCCGTCGTCCGGCACCCGGAGACGACAAGGCCCAGCGCGGCCATCCACCACCACCGGCTGACAGGCTTCTGCTTCAGCGCTCTCCCGTTCACCACATCCTCCTCCTGGACCGGCTCCCCCCCGGACAGCGCAGGGCACCGCGGGGTTCCCAGCCCCGTCACCGGGCACGCCAGCTTAATGCGCCCGACCCGTGCGCGCTTCCCCGGCCGCCTGCTTCCCGCGGACGGCTGGACTGAAGAAGTGCGGCGGTTTCGCACAAGCACTGTGCGAAACAGGAAAACGCGGCGGCGGGCCCGAAGCCTGTGGGCCCCTGGCCGGGGTCAGCCGAGTGTCTCGTCGCCCATCAGGTAGCGTCCGGTACGCCACAGGGCGGAGATATCGTGCACATCCATCGCGAAGCGGGGCACCTGGATGATGGGGACCCCCGGACAGGCGGCCTGGAGCTGGGCGATGCCGGTGTGGTCCTGCTCGGCCATGATGTGCTGCTCGCGCAGCGTCTCTTCCACCTTGGCGCGGCGGCTGGGCGTCAGCGTGGCCGCGTCCGCCCACAGCGCCTCCGTGGGCATGGGGTGCACGCGGTTGACCACCAGCGACACCACCTCCATGCGGTGCTGTGTGAGCATCTTGTGGAAGTGGATGGCCTCGTCCATGCGCTCGGGGTGGGGGCTCGTCACCAGCACGAAGCCGGTGTTCGGGTCCTCCAGCAGCTGGCGCACGCCCCGGGCGCGCTCGCGGAAGCCCTCGTTGAGCGAGGAGATGGCGAGCATGAAGTTGGAGAGCTCCTGGAGCATCTCCGTGCCGGTGAATTTTGCCAGGCCTCGCATGACGTAGCCGCCGCGGTTGAACAGGGACATCCCCAGCTTGCCGGCCTTGAGCGCCGGGGTGAGGAGCCACTTCGCCGCGTCGTTGTCCAGGAAGTCCAGCACCCGGTTGGGCGCGTCCAGGAAGTCCAGCGCGTGCGCGGTGGGCGGCGTGTCCAGGACGATGAGCTCGTAGTTGCTGCCGCGGCGCAGCTCCCACAGCTTCTCCATGGAGATGTACTCCTGGCTCCCCGCCAGGGCCGTGGAGAGTGACTGGTAGAAGCGGTTGGACAGGATGCGCTCGCGCTGCTCGGGCGAGGCGACGCGGGTGATGAGCTCGTCCCACGTCTGCTTCATGTCCAGCATCATCGCGTACAGCTGCGCGCGAGGATGCACGCCCAGCGGCTCCAGCGCGGTGGCGGGGACGGGCGTCTCCGCGTTGCCCAGCGCCGTGAGGCCCAGCGAGTTGGCCAGCCGCCGCGCCGGGTCGATGGTGCACACCAGGCTGGAGCGCCCATCCACCGACGCGCGCAGGGCCAGGGCGGCCGCCGCCGTCGTCTTGCCCACGCCGCCGGAGCCCACGCAGATGAGGACGCGCTTGCCCGCCAGCGCGGGCGACAGGGCCGTGGTGCTCACGCCGCCCCCGTCACGAGAGGTTCGAGGTGCTCCATGACCTGTTCAATCGCCTTGCGCCCGAACTCGGGCGTGAAGAGCCGGGGGACGGGGTAGACGGGCGCATGCAGGTTGCGCTCCAGCTTCGTCCCGGCGAGCACCGCCTGCGCCGCGCGGTCGTGGTGCGCCTGGGCCACGGCGAGCAGCTCCGGATGGCCCCCCAGGGCCTCCAGGTCCGCTTCGGTGAAGCGCTCCGGGAAGGACTGGTTGAGCACCGCCGCGTGCGTGCGCAGGCTCACCTTGTCCCGCAGCGCCGCGTGCAGCTCCAGCGCCTCGTTCACCGGCATCTCCTCGGGGAGCGCCACCAGCACGGCGGCCGTCACCGCCGGGTCCACCAGGAGGTCGCGCATCTTCTGGGCCTCGCGGGCCATGGGGCCCGGCGGCACCGTCTGAATCAGCACCTGCGGCACGCTGAGGAAGGAGATGGCGTGGCCGGTGGCCGGCGCGTCCATGATGACGGTGTCGAACCGCCAGCGCCCGTCCGGGAGCTTCTCCTGCAGGTGGAACATGATTTTCCCCAGCAGCACCAGCTCCTGCAGGGACGGGATGAAGCGCAGGAACTGGCGCACCAGCCGGTTCTCGAAGACCGTCTTGTAGAGGGTCTCGAAGCGGAGGACCATGAGGCCGTACTCGCGCATGGCCTCCTGGGGCCGCACGTTGACGGCCCAGAGGTTCTGCTCCAGTTGGGCCACTTCGGGCCCGGCTTCGGGGCGCCCCAGGAAGCGGCTGACGCGCTCCTGGGTGTTCACTTCGCACACCAGGGTGCGCTTGCCCGCACGCGCCGAGCGCAGGGCCAAAGCCGCCGCGACGGTGCTTTTGCCGACTCCGCCCTTGCCGGAGACGATCCACAGGCGCTTGTCGAGTAGTCCGGCCATAGAATGAGAGCGGCGAACCGTAGGAATCGTGTTCACGGGAGTCAACGCGTTTGGCCTCGGCTTGTTGCGCTGCTTGACACGTCGCGTTGCCCCCTCGCAGAGTGCGGCGTTTTCTTCAAGACTTCCAGACGGCCCGGTAGGGCCTTGCTCGCGAGGACGCGTGTTTTCATGCTCAAGAACAACCCGGTGATGAAGAAGCTCGTGGAGACGGGCGAGGAGCGCATCGGCAAGCTGGCGCAGCAGCTGCTGTCGAACGAGAAGTTCGTGTCGGCGGTGCAGACGCTGGTGTCACGCTCCCTGGCGGCGAAGGGCACCCTGGACAGCGCGCTGCGCACGGCCCTGTCCGCCGCGAACCTGCCGTCCACCGCGGACCTGGAGCAGCTTCGTTCGAAGGTGGACGACCTGGAGCGTCTGCTCTCGTCCGTCGAGGGCAAGCTCGACACGCTGCTGGCGGCGAAGTCCCCGAAGAAGTAGTCCGCGGGTGAGGAGTGCCCAGGCATGAGGCGCATCGCGTTCATCAATGAGAAGGGCGGCACCTGCAAGACGACCCTGGCGGTGAACACCGCTGCCTGGCTGGCCAAGGAGCGCGGCCTGCGGGTGCTGCTGGTGGACCTGGACACGCAGGGCCACGCGGGCAAGGCCCTGGGCGTGGACGTGCGCACCTTGCCGCGCAACGTGTTCCACCTGCTGACGGACGCGTCGGTGCGCTTCGAGGACGTCGTCCAGCGCTCGGCCCTCGAGGGCCTGGACGTGCTGCCCGCCTACAAGGAGATGGCGGACTTTCCCGTCGTGGTGGCCGCGGACGAACGCCGGGCCCACCGGCTGGCGGACCGCCTGCGCGCGGCGGAAGCGGCGGGCTATGACGCCATCGTCTTCGACGCGCCGCCCTCCATGGGGACCACCACGCGCAACATCCTGGTGGCCGCCACCGAGGTGGTGGTGCCGGTGGCGCTGACGTACCTGGCGCTGGACGGCTGCGCGGAGGTGGCGGACACCGTGCGTCAGGTGGGCGAGGCGGAGGGGCGGTCGGACCTTCGCGTCACGAAGGTGGTGCCCACGCTGTACCGGAAGACGGCGCTGGCCACGGCGATTCTGGAGCGCCTGAAGGCCTACTTCCCGGACGCGCTGGCGGCCACGCCGCTGGGCTACGACGTGAAGGTCGACGAGGCCCAGAGCCACGGGCAGACCATCTGGGAGTACGCGCCGCGCAGCCGGGGCGCACAGATGCTGGCCGCCATCGCGGCGGAGCTGCACGGAGAGCCCGCCCCCAAGCGGAGGCGGGCCTCACAGAAGGCCTGAAGCCGCGCGGTTACTCCTGCTTCGGCGGGCTCTTCTGCTGCTCGGCCTGCTCCAGCTTCTTCTCCAGCTCCTCGAGGCGCTGGGTGAGCGAAGCCATGTCGCGGCCAAGCGCGGGCAGGTTGCCGGTGAGGTTCTCCACGACGTGCTTCACGCGCTCGTCGATTCGCCGCTGCCACTCCTCGAAGGCGCGCTGGCTGGCCTTGAGCAGGTCGGCCGGGCTGAGCCCCGCTGCTGCCGCGGCGGCGGCGTCCGCGGCGGTGGTGTCCTCGGTGGCGGCGGCGGGGGCCTCGGGCTCACCCTCTGCCCGGGGGGCGTTCTCGTCCCGGCGCAGGAGCTTGTCGAGTCGGGACTCGGCCTCCTCGCGGATGGAGGCGACTCGCGGGGAGACCTCCTTCTGGATGAACCCGGAGATGGACTCGCCGGGGTGGCGGATGATTTCCCGCAGCACCGACAGCGGCATCTGGTTCTTCTTCTTCTCCTCTTCGAAGATGATCTGCGCGAGGGTGACGGAGGTCAGGTCCTCTTTGGTACGATTGTCGACAATCCGTACCTCGGTGCCCTCCTTGATCATCGCTGCGATCTCATCAAGGGTGACGTACCGGCTCTCCACGGTGTCGTAGAGCTTCCGGTTCGTGTACCGCTTGATGATCTTCGGCTCCTTGCTCGGAGCGCCTGCTTGCTCAGCCTCGCTCATGTGTCTCTCCGCCCCTTTTTGGGCTCGACATCAAGCCACGTGCCCCGCCCGAGTCTCGCAGGGGCGTTTCTCGTAGCAGAGGGGGTGGGGGCGAGCAAGCAACGTGAACCCGGCTCGCCGTGTCTACCCCGTCGTCCTATACTCCTGCTCCCAGCCAGGCCTGCTGAATGATCGTCAAGTGTGAGCGGTGCCAGACGCGGTTCAAGATCCCCGACGAGAAGGTGACCGAGAAGGGGGTCAAGGTCCGCTGCACCAAATGCCAGAACACGTTCCGGGTCACCCGCGAGGCCGCTGCCGGCCCTCCGGGCGAGCCGCCAGCCCCCTCCTCGGGCGGGCAGGTGGATCCTTTCGCTCAGTTTGGGGTCGCTCCAGACCCCACGACGGTGGACGTCACCAAGCCGGGCTACTTCGAGCTGGGAGTCGAGGCGAGCAGGCCGATGCCTGCACGCCCCACGCCCCCCGCGTCGAACTGGAACAGCATGGACGGGGACCTGGGCTCGGAAGACGGTGTCTTCCGGGAGCCCACGCGAATCACGTCGCTGCCGCTGCCTCCCGCCGCGCGTCCACCCGAAGCGCCGGTGGGGCGCGCGCCGCCGCCGGGCGCCTTCGTGGTTCCAGGTCCTGAGCGTTCGGGGCGTCCACCCGCGGCGGTGCCCGCGTCCCCCGGTCCGGGGAGCGCACCTGCGCGGGCGGCGGGGGCCCGAGGTGCGGGCACGCCCGCTGGCGTGGAGGACCGCTCCGTGCCTCCCGTCCCCGAGCCCGCTGCTGGGGCCCCCGTGTCCCCGGCGAGTGCTCGCCGAACCGCCGCGCCGCCGGTGGCCGACCCGTTCTCGGAGCTCCTGGGGCCGTCTTCGCCTGCCGCGCCGTCGGCGTCCGCGAAGGCGCTCGGCCGAAGCGCGGTGACGCCGCCTCCGGTGGGCGCGCCCGTGGCGGCCATGGCGCTCGGGACGGTGCGCCCGGGCGGTGCGCCGCCTGCTTATGGTGGGGACGATCCGTTCGCGTCCATCGACATCGATGATGCGGCGGCGATGCCGTCGACGACCACGGGGGCGCCGCCACCGGTGGAGAACGACCCGTTCGCGTCCATTGACATCGACGACGCGACGGTGCCGTCCGCGGCACCCGGGCTGCCTCGGCCCGTGGGCAGCGACCCGTTCGCGTCCATCGACATTCATGCGCCTGTGCCCGCGAAGGCCACGCCGCCTACCGTCGGGAAGGGGCCTCTCGCGGCGGTCGACCTCCACGCCTCGGGGCCCGCGAAGCCCTCCAAGGCCGCGTCGCCTTCAGTAGGAAGTGGTCCTCTCGTGGCGGTCGACCTCCATGCGTCGTCGCCGGCTGCTGTGGGCGGTAACGACCCGTTCGCCGCCATTGACCTGCGGGCACCTGCCGCGTCGGCTCGGAAGGCAGCTCCGGCGCCGGTCGGGAGCGACCCGTTCGCGTCCGTCGACCTCCACGCAGACGCGCCGGCCGCGATACCCCCTACCGCGAATCCCCGGGATTTGTTCGACCTGGGCTCGGACGTGGGCGGCCACGGCGAGGACTCCGGCCTGCTGCCCACGGACACGGGCCGCGCCGCGCTGTTCGGCACTTCGGACGCCGCAGACGCCTCCCTGCTGGGCGAAGTCCCCCCCGCCGCGGATGACGCGGAGGCCTTTGGCGTCACCCTGGGCCGGGTCGGGGCATCCAGCGGCGTCCAGCGCGAGGTGCTGGACATGGACGGGCTGCCAGCGAAGCCCGTGGTCACCGTGGCCAAGCCCACCGCGCGTCCCGAGGACGTGGGCATCCCGCTGAGCCGCCCGTCGAGCCGGCTTCGCAAGGCGCTGGGCGCCACCGTCAACTTCGTGTTGGCCGCGGCCCTGGTGGCCGTGCTGGGCACGGTCGGCCGGGGGTATCTGCGCGAGGGCCGCCTGGACGTGTCGGCCCTGTCGCTGGACGCCCTGCGCGCGCTCTTCGTGCCCGCGCCGAAGCCGCTCGTGGCCGTGGATGTGACGAACGGGCTGTACGAGACGCGCGAGGGGCCATCGCTCTTCTACGTCCGAGGGGACGCGGTGAACCATTCGGACACCGCCGCCCGCATCCGCGTACGCGCCGCGCTGTACGACGGCAGCCAGCGCGTGGCCTCCTCGGAGGCGCTCGTGGGCGGGGTGCCCACGCCCGAGGAGCTCTACGGCGTGGGCTCGCTCGACGCGGCGGTGGCCCTGCGCCAGCGCGTCGACGAGGCCGCCGTCTCCGTGGCGCCCGGCGCCAAGGCCCCCTTCGTCGTCATCTTCCCCGAGCACCCCTCGGACCCAGGGGGCTACCGGCTGGAGGTGACACTGGAGCCCGAGCGCTCCAAGACGGCGGAGGCCGGCCCCCGGACGGAGTGAGCCACCATGCCCACGCAGGAGGATGCCCGGACTGTCGCGCGCTTCATCCACGCCTTGAGCGGCGGGGCGGAGGTCCGTCGCAAGGCCGCCGCGCGTGAGCTCGCCTGGAGAGATCCGCTCGACTCCAACGAGCTGGTGGGCCACCTCATCGCCCTCTCGCGCGCGGGGTGGGGGCCCGCCTCCTGCGCGTTGTCGGACTTCATGGCCGCGCTAGCGCAGGAGGCCGAGCACATCCCCCACGTGGAGTCGCTGCGGCGGCTCGCGCACGTCCAGTCGCTCGACACCGTGGCGGACCTGTTCGCCCAAGGCCCCGCGAAGCTGGAGATGGACGCGGACGCCGCCGCCCGCGCGGACGCCAACGCCTTCTCCCAGTCGCTCGGGCACCTGAAGCAGCAGGCCCGCCTGACGCGGGATCCAGACACCCTGTCCCGCCTGGCCACCGTCAGCAATCCCACCGTCCTGCGCAACGTGCTCATCAACCCCCGGCTCACCGAGGAGCTGGTGGTCCGCATCGCCGCGCGCCGCCCGGCCCGGCCCGAGCCGCTCATCGAAATCTGGAAGTCACCGCGCTGGTCCGTGCGCCACGCCATCCGGCGCGCGCTCGTCTTCAACCCCTACCTGCCGCCGGAGACGGGCGCGAAAATCGTCCCGCTGCTCAACACGGCGGACTTGAGGGAGCTCGTCTCGAACGCCGCCCTGCATCCCGCCCTGCGGGCCCAGGCCTCCCGGCTGCTCGCAGAAGGCCATGGGGCAGGGCCCGCGCTGGGGCTCGCGCCCGCGTCACGCATCCCCGGACAGCGCGGGCACGACTGACGGGCCGCGACTCCTGGGGAGGGGAGCGGCCTAGCGGCGGCGCGGCTGCTCGGGCTCGGTGAACTCGGCGTCGGTGGTGCTGCGGCGGCCTGGAGGCAGCGGCTTCGCATCCACCAGGTCCTCGCCGCGCGACGCCTTGCGGAACGAATACACGAACTTGCCCACGGCATTGCCGAGCTGACCCATGCGGGCGGCCGAGAAGACCACCAGCAGGATGAAGCCGAGGACGATGATTTCTCCGAGGCCGAGGCCCAGCATGATGAGGGCACAGTGCAGCAAAGGCCGTGGGGAGGCAAGCCATGCGTCCACCGCCGCACGGCCGGTTGGACTTCTGATGCGCGGCGGTGGCCACCCGCGCAGACTGGAGGGCATGCTCCTGCTTGCCCACCGTGGCGCCAGCGCCGACGCCCCCGAGAACACCCTGGAAGCCTTCGCCGAGGCGGCCCGCCAAGGCGCGGATGGTGTGGAGCTGGACGCCATGCTCTGCGGCTCGGGCGAGGTCGTCGTCTGTCACGACGAGCGCCTGGAGCGGCTCGCGCGGCTGCCGTGGGAGGTGCGCCTCACCCCGTGGTGGAAGCTCCAGCGGGCCGACGTCGGCTCGCCGCTGGGCTTCGCGCCCGCCCGCATCCCGCTGTTGGAAGAGGTGCTGGAGGCCCTGCCGCCGCAGTTCCTGGTCAACATCGAGCTCAAGTGCGAGCGCGCCAATGACGGAGGCTTGGCGGAGCAGGTGGCGCGGCTGGTGCGCCGGCGCGGGCTGTCGGGCCGGGCCGTCGTCTCCAGCTTCAACCCGCTGTGTCTCTTCCGCCTGGCGGCCGCGGCGCCGGAGCTGCGCCGGGGGCTGCTCATCGACCCGGACAGGTCCTGGAGCCTGCAGGCCTACGGGGTGAGCCCGCTCGTGTCGTCACACTCGGTCCACCCCTTCCACGAGGCCTGCACCCCGGAGCGGGTGGCCGCCTGGCGCGCAGCCGGGATGAGCGTGGCGGCGTGGACGGTGGACGACCCCCAGCGCGCCCATGTCCTGGAGCGGATGGGGGTCAGCTACCTCATCACCAACCGGCCGGGGGCGGTCCGTCAGGCCCTGCACCCCGCCGCGTAGCGCTCAGAAGTCCAGGCCGAGCGTGGTGTTGAAGGCGAAGACGGCCGGCAGGCCCCGGTCCACGGTGCCGCCGTTCTCCTCGTAGGAGACGCTGCCCGTGCGCGTCAGCGACAGCTCCGCGCCCAGCTGGAGCACGCCGCCGATGAAGCGCACGCCGCCGTAGATGCGCTGGTTGATGTTGCTGCCGAAGGACACCTTCCGGTACGCGGCCGTGTCGACCAGCGCCTCACGCGAGTCGCCACCCGTCGAGTCGTCGAAGCTGCGGTCCGGATTGAAGTCGATGCGGCTGGACGTCGCGCCGACGAAGCCCAGGTCCAGGCCGCCGTAGGGCGTCAGCGTCACCATGCCGCCCAGCGGGAACTGCTTGCCCACGCCGAAGTCCAGGCCCATGACGGTGAGGCCCAGATCCCGGGCGCCGAACAGCTTCGTCACGTGTCCGCGCACGCCGAAGTCGGGCAGGTAGGTGAAGCCCTCGTTGGCGGCCCACTTCACCTCGCCGGTGGCCACCACCTGGCTGCTCTTCTCCACCCAGCCCACGCGTCCGCCCAGCTCCAGCGAGAAGGGCAGGCCCTTGCGCGCGTGGAAGGAGGGGATGAGCACCGTGGAGGGCTGGTCGTTCTGCGTGGGGATGTTCACGCTGCCGGGCAGCGACACCACGGAGAGCTCCGCGTTGATGGCCCAGGCCGAGTGGCCTGTCGTCTCCGGTGGCATCAGGTTCACGGAGGTGATGGCCGCGCCCATGATGCGGGCGAAGGCCTGGAAATCCGCGTCGGCGGACGCCACCGGGTTGTCGCCCGCGGGGTTGCCGAACCGTGCGACTTGCAGATCATTGGGCGCAGCGACAACGGACGCGCCTGACGCCCAGGCCGCGAGGGCCACCCACCGACTGAACGTCCGCATTCGAGTCACCGCCTCCAGGGCGCGCGACCGGCCGGTAAGGCGCCCACCGCGCCGGACGCTAACGCCTGCCCGCGAGGAGCGTCAACAAAACGGGCGGCCTCTCCCGCGGGAAAGGCCGCCCGAAGGGAGGCGGCGCGCCACAGGTGGGCGCGGGGCGCCTACTGGGGCTTGCTGGAGGGGCTCCCGGTGGGCGTAGCCATCTTCTGGGCGACCTCGGCCGGACGGCGGCGGATGACCAGCGTGCGGCGGCTGGCGAAGTCGTTGTCCTCGCGCGCCACCACCAGCACGTTGTTGTTCCCCTCCTTCAGCGCGAACTCGGTGGAGAACTTCAGCGTGTTCGGCTCGGCGCCCTTGGGGTCCACGCCCTTGAAGTAGACCTTCTGGTCATTCACCAGCACGTAGACGTCCAGCAGCCCGTGGGGGTCCGTCACCACGCCGGAGAGCGTGAACTTGTCCCCGTTGGCCACCAGGCCGCCAGCGGCCGGATCCACGTCCAGGCGGATGTCGGGCGGGCGGTGGTTGGTGACCAGGGTGGCCTTCGGCGCGGTGACCTTGCCCGTCTTCAGCTCCTTCGCGTCCTGGCTGCGCACGAAGGCGAAGCGGTCCTTCTCCAGCGCCACGCGGTAATAGCCCTTGGTGACCGCCTCGGCGGGCAGCACCGTCGTCCCGCTCAGCTTCGCCACCGAGCGCGCGCCCTGCGCGGGGGCGCCATACAGCTCCACCTTGTCGCCCAGGCGGACGAAGCCCTTCTTCGGCTCCATCGTGGCGACCGCGGCGTCGGAGACGGGCAGCTCCAGCTTCTCCATCACGAACTCCTCGAGCGGCTCGTCGATGATGGCCAGCTTCAGCGGGAAGGTGTTGCCCTTGAAGCCCTTCTTCACCTCCAGCTGGAAGCGCGCCGTCTTCGTCTCACCGGGCTTCAGCTCGCCCAGCTTGAAGCGGCCCTTCTCGATGAAGATGTTGGCGTCGCCGCCATTCTTGATCTGCGTGAAGGAGTCGAGCGCCGTGCCGGTGCCCGCGTTCGTCACGTCCAGCAGCACGGCGACCGCCTCGCCGCGCTGCACGGTGCCGTCGCCGTTGCAGGTGGCGCAGTCGTCGATGACCTGCCAGTTGAAGGCGAAGGCGGGGCGGGGCAGCTCCACGAAGTTGAGCTCGGCCACCCGCGTCTCCGGCAGGGCGCCGTGGTCATCGAAGAAGCGCACCGTCACGTCATCGCGGCGGCTGGTGAGGTCCTTGGGCAGGCGCACCTTCACCTTCCACGTCTTCTTCTCACCCGGCGCCAGCGCGCCGAAGAGGAACTCGCGGCGGTCCAGGAAGGCGTTGTCGCTCTCCGTCCAGGCGCGCACGCGCTTGAGCGGCTCGGTGCCGCGGTTCTCCGCGGTCAGCGCCATCTCCATCACCTCGCCCGCGGCAATCTTCGCGTCCGGGCCCGGCGTCAGCGACACGGCCATCTGCACGTTCTTCGGCGTGGGGCCCGCGCTCCAGTCCACGCCCAGCGCGGCGATGGCGGCGTTGATGCGGGACTCTTCCTCGGCGCGCTTCTGGTTGATGAACGCCTTGCCCTGCTTGAGCTGCTCCTTGCGCGTGGTGGCCGGAGCGCGCAGCACGAAGTCGCGGGCGAACTTGACCTCGAAGTCCTCCTTGATCTCCTCCTGGGCCTCGGCGTCGAGCTGGTCATCCAGGTCCTCGCCCATGCCGGCCACGTCCACGTCCAGCAGCGGGTCCTTCTCCCCGTGCTTCTTGTCGGTGGCGGCCGTCTTCGGCGCGCCCTTGCCCTCGTCCTTCTTGGCGGCGGCCTGGGCCTGCTTCTCGTCCACCTTCAGGTACTTGAGGCTCTCCAGCGGCTTCTCGCGGTTGAGCACGTCCTCGCGCTTCTTGGCGACGGTGCTGGAGTCCGGGTTGCCGAAGTGCTGGTCCAGGTCGGCCTCGCCCATGGAGCGGCGCGGCGCGAACACGTCCACGCGCTCGTCGGTGGCGCGGGTGGGGACCAACTGGATGTCCGGGACGATGCCGACCTCCTGGATGGAGACGTCGCCAGGCGTGAGGTACTTGGCGATGGTCAGCTTCAGCGCGCTGTCATCCGGGAAGTCGTACAGCACCTGCACGCTGCCCTTGCCGAACGTCTGACGGCCGATGATGGTCGCGCGGTCCAGGTTCTTCAGCGCGCCGGCGACGATTTCGGACGCGGAGGCGCTGCCGGCGTTGACCAGCACGGCGATGGGGTAGCTGTCCTCGCCGTCCATGGCGCGCGCGCGCTTCTCCTCGCGCAGCTTGTCGGACAGGCCCACCGTCGCGACGATGGTGCCGCTGGACAGGAACGTGTCGGACACCTGGATGGCCTGCTCCAGGAGGCCGCCCGGGTTGCCGCGCATGTCGAGCACCAGGCCCTTGAAGCCGCCCTTCGCGTCCGCCTGCTTGCGCAGCTGCGTCAGCGCCGCCTCGAGGTCGCGGGTGGTGTTGCCCTGGAAGTTCTTCAGGCGGATGTAGCCCACGTTGTTGGAGAGCATCTTGTGCTGCACGCTCTCAATGGAAATCATGGCGCGCGAGAGCGTCATGATGCGGGCCTTGTCCCAGCCGTCGCGCTCCACGGTAATCGTGATGCGGCTGTCCACCGGGCCGCGCAGCTTCGACACGGCCTCGTTGAGGTCCATGTTGACGGTGGACTCCTCGCCAATCTTCTTGATGCGGTCATCCTTCTGGATGCCGGCGCGGTGCGCGGGCGTCTTCGGGATCACCTTGACCACGGTGAGGTTGCCCTCGCGCATCTGGATGACGAAGCCCAGGCCGCCGAACTCACCCTTGGTGGACAGCTTCATCTCCCGGTACAGCTCCGGGCGCAGCAGCACCGAGTGCGGATCCAACGTGGACAGCATGCCGTTGACGGCCGCGTACTCCACGTCGCGCGTGTCCTCGATGGGCCGCATGTTCTTCGACAGGAAGTCGAAGACGTCCTTGAGCGCGAAGGACATCTTCCACAGCGAGTCCACGTGGGCGATGTCGAACTCGCGCTGCTTGCCGTTCACGTTGACGTTGAGCTTGCCCGTCTCCGCGTTGCCATCCACGAGCACGTCGGGGACGCTCTTCTCGACGTACTCCAGCGAGGCGATCATCATCTCCTTCGGCCTCACCCGCTTCGGGTCGACGTAGTTCTCCTTCACGTACAGGATGACCTTCGTCAGGACGCGCAGGCTGTTGAGGTCGTGCGGGGCCTTCTCGCCTTTGGCGGCGGGAAGACTGCCGTTCCACGAGCCTGGCCCGGCCTCGGCTGCACCCATGGTCAGCGGCAAGGGGGCCCGGTCACTGCCCACCAGGGCCCAGGCGCCGAGGAGCACGGCAACGGCTGTGATGCGGCGGAGGAAACGCGGCATTTGGTTCATCCAAGCTGGGGCGCTGTCCGGCACCCCGGGTGTGGCGAGAAGCCTTGAGATTTCGACCGGTTATACCGAGTAGACGAACACTGTAAGCGGCCGGGCAAGCCTAATCACGGGCTCCAGGTGCTTCAAGGCATCGCCTCTCTGCTGGTGAAGCAGAACGTCCCTGGTGGGCATTGCGTTCCCGGTACCCCCGTTTGGACACCCGGCTCGGCCGTTTATTTCAACGCAGCGGTAGTGGACTCTCCAGGAGGGGGCGCCAGCAGCCGGGCCTCGCGCAGCCCGCCATAGAGCAGGGTGCCGGCGACGATGGCCACGGGCAGGAAGAAGGCGTTGAGGATGGGGATCCAAAGCAGCACGTAGATGCCCGCGCCCAGGCCCAGGCACAGCGCCCGGCGCTCGCGCAGCATCCGGCGCACCTCGGCGAAGGGATACAGGTGACGCGTCATGGGGGCGGCCAGGTACTCACCCGCCATCCACGTCATGGTGTACAGGCTGGCGAGGACCGTCCACAGCACGCTGCCCACCCCCGGTATCAAGTGGAGGGGCAGGAGCACGGCCAGGCCCGCGAGGAGGAAGAACAGCCGGGCGAGCGTATGGGCGATGCCGGTGACGAGCCCCCGGATGAAGCCCGCCACGGTGAAGGACGCGCCCGAGCCGCCACCCCAGGCCTCTTCGGTCAGCTCGGACAGGGGGTCCTGGAGCGGGGCCAGCAGCAGCGGCGGCAGCACGTTGGCGCCCACGACCCAGAGCACCAGGCCGGACAACACCAGGACCGTGGTCCACGCGGCCCGGCCGTACCAGCTCTCCGGGCGGGTCCAGACGGAATCCAGGGCGCCGGGGGCGTAGCGCCACAACAGCCAGACGAGCCCCACCAGGGCGGCGGCGGTGACGGCGGCACAGAGGGCGGACAGGAGGAACAGCCGGCGGTCGCGCAGGATGAGGGAGACGGCCCGGCCGAGGAGGCCCATCCCCTGGAAGAAATCTGACAGGCGGGGCTGGGGGGAGAT
>NZ_JABXEP010000172.1:0-16490 GCF_013372605.1 Myxococcus sp. AM009 | reverse complement strand
GAGCGGGGCTTCGGGCGGGCGCCGGGGGGCTGCGACATGACGACGCTGGACGAACTCACGACGTGCGCGGGGCTTGCCTTGGCGCCACCGTCCTCCACGGGAGCCTGTCTCATCCTCATCAGCACCACCACGCCGGCGGCCATCGGCAAGGCCTATCGCCTGGACCCGGGCGAGCACATCATCGGCCGCGGCTCCGAGGTCACCGTGCGCATCGACGACCACGGGGTGTCGCGCAAGCACGCGCGCATCGTCCGCGCGAGCGACGGTGCCTGCCACGTGACCGACCTGGACTCCACCAACGGCACGCTGCTCAACGGCGTGCCCGTCAGCACCGCCGAGCTGATGGAGGGGGACCGGCTGCAGATCGGCACCGTCACCGTGTTCCGCTTCTCCAAGCGCGAAGTCCTGGAGCATCGCGAGGAGCAGCTCCGCCAGGCGCTGACCGCCGCGCGCGTGGGCATCTGGGACTGGAACGCGCAGAGCGGCCGGGTGACGTGGAGCGAGCAGGTGGACCGGCTGCTGGGGCTCCCCGTGGGGAAGCTGTCCGGCCGCGCCATGGAGCTGTCGGAGGTGGTGCACCCGGCGGACCTGCCGCGCGTGAGCGAGGTGCTGGGCGCCGCGCTGGAGAAGAAGACGCAGGTGGACGTGGAGTACCGCATCGAGCCGCAGGGGAGCGGCTGGCGGTGGATTTCCTGCAAGGGTGACGTGCTGTGTGACGCCTCGGGCGCGCCGGCGCGGGTGACGGGCACGGTGATGGACATCACCGCGCGCAAGCTGGCCGAGCAGGAGCTGCACCGCCAGTCGCTCATCTTCGAGAGCATCTACGACGGCGTGGTGATTACCGATTTGGGCGGCGGCATCATCGACTGGAACTCCAGCGCCGAGCGCATGTTCGGGCGGCAGAAGTCGGAGGCGCTGGGCCAGACGCTCTTCAGCGTGCTGCACCCGGACGAGCCCGACCGGCTCACCGGCCTGATTCTCACCGCCTTGGACAAGCAGGGGCGCTGGTCCGGAGAGATGGAGTTCAAGCGCCGCGACGGCACCACCTGCTGGTGCGAGTCCGTCGTCGTGCCGCTGCGCGACAGCGAGGGGCGCGCCATCGCCAACATCATGGTCCACCGCGACACCACGGAGCGCAAGCAGCTCCAGGCGCACCTCGTGGTGGCGGACCGGCTGGCGTCGGTGGGAACGCTGGGCGCGGGCGTGGCGCACGAAATCAACAACCCGCTGGCCTACATGCTCGTCAACCTGCACCTCATCCGCGAAGGGCTGGAGCGGCTGGAGAGCCAGGCGCCCGCGGCGCCCGTGGCGTCGTTGCAGCAACTGGTGCGTGAGACGGCGGAGGGCGCCGAGCGCATCGCCACCATCGTCCGCGACCTGAAGGTCTTCTCGCGGGGTGAGCAGGAGGCGCGGCTGATGCCGGTGGACGTGCGCCGGGCGGTGGAGCTGGCGTGCAAGATGGCGGACAACGTCATCCGTCACCGGGCGCGGCTGGTGACGGAGTTCGAGCCGGTGGCGCCGGTGGAGGCCAGCGAGTCCCGGCTGTGTCAGGTGTTCCTCAACCTGCTGCTCAACGCGGCGCAGGCCATTCCGGAGGAGGGCACGCCGGGCGTGGACCACGAGATTCGCGTGGTCATCCGCGCCGGAGAGAAGGACCGGGTGGTGGTGGAGGTCCGCGACACGGGCATGGGCATGGGCCAGGAGGTGCTGGGCCGCATCTTCGACCCGTTCTTCACCACCAAGCCGGTGGGCGTGGGCACGGGGCTGGGGCTGTCCATCTGCCACGGCATCATCGAATCCATGGGCGGCTCCATCCAGGCGGAGAGCGAGCAGGGCCGGGGCAGCACGTTCCGCGTGGTGCTGTGCGCCGCCACGCGCGAGCTGGAGGTGCTGCCGCGCCTGTCCGCCGCCATGCAGGCCAACGCGCGCGCGCGCATCCTGGTGGTGGATGACGAGCCCAACGTGACGTTGTCGCTCCAGCGCTCGCTGGCCGCGGACCACGAGGTGGCCACCGCGAACAGCGCCCAGGCCGCGCTGCGGCTGGTGAGCGACGGCGGCCGCTTCGACCTCATCCTCTGTGATGTGATGATGCCCGGGATGACGGGCATGGACCTGTACCACGAGCTGGGCCGCTGCGCCCCGGAGCAGGCTGGACGCATGGTGTTCATGACGGGTGGCGCCTTCACGCCGCGCACGGTGTCCTTCCTGCGTGACGTGCCCAACGCCAAGATTGCCAAGCCGTTGGACCTGATGCAGCTGCGCGAGCTCGTGGGCCGCTCCGCCGAGGCGGGGCGATGAGCCACCCGGAGAGCGGCCTCTCTGGAGCGGCCCCTTCAAAGGCCGCGCCCTCCCTGTCCCTGGTGACGGAGCGCCCCGCGGCGCTGGAGTTGACGGCGCGCGCGCTGGGCATGGGCCTGCTCATCGGCGGGCTGCTGGCCGTCACCAACGTGTACATGGGGCTGAAGACGGGCTGGTGGGAGAGCGGCTCCGTCACCGCCGCGGTGCTGGGCTTCAGCGCGCTGGCCTCGGTGTCCCGCAGGCGCGGCGTTCCCTATACGCCGCTGGAGAACAACCTCACGCAGACGGCCGCGGCGTCCGTGGGCGCCATGCCGGCGGCGGCGGGCCTCCTGGGCGCGCTGCCCGCGCTGACGTTGCTGGGCACCTCCGTCCCGGTCTGGGGCGTGGCGGTGTGGAGCGTGGCGCTGGGCGTGCTGGGCGTGCTCGCCGCGCACTTGTTGCGCAGGCGGCTGGTGGCCCAGGAGGCCCTGCCGTTTCCCACCGGCATCGCCACCGCGGAGCTGATTACCGCGATGCACGCGTCCACGGGCGACACGGTCCGCGCGGGCCGTGGACGGCTGCTGGCGGGCGCTGGCGCGGTGGCGGTGGCGGTCACCGCGGCGAGGGACTCGCTCAAATGGCTGCCTGGGATGACGGCGCTGCCCGGCACGCTGGCGGGCCTCCCCGCCGCGTCGCTGACGTGGGGCGTGGGGTGGAGCCCCATGCTGCTGGCCATTGGGATGATGACGGGGCCGCGCCTGGGCTTGAGCATGCTGGTGGGCGCGGCGGTGGCGTGGGGCGTGCTGGCGCCGGGGCTCGCGGGCGCGGGCGTGCTGGCGGACACGCGCTACGAGACGCTCTCCGCCTGGCTCACGTGGCCGGGCGTGGGGCTGATGGTGGGCTCGGCCCTGGCGGCGCTGCTGGCGCAGGCGCGTGACTTCCTGAGCGCGGCGCGGGACGTGGGCAGTTTGGGGCGGGGCGCGGCGGTGCCGCGCTGGGCGCTGGGCGTGGGCCTGGTGGCGTGCGTGCTGGCGGCGGTGGTGGGCGCGGCGCTGTTCGGCCTCAGCGTGCCGTACATGCTGCTGGCGCTGGTGCTGGTGCTGCCTCTGTGCGCGGTGTGCGCGCGCGGCGCTGGACAGGTGGACGTGTCTCCGGTGACGCAGATGGGGCAGGTGACGCAGGTCATCTTCGGCGCGCTGCTGCCTGGGGCCATGGCGCCCAACGTCGCCGCGGGCGCGGTGGTGTCGGGCGCGGCGGCGCAGACGGGCGTCAGCATGTGGTCGCTCAAGGCGGGGCACCTGCTGGGGGCCTCCGCGCGCCACCAGCTGGTCGCGCAGTTGGTGGGCGTGTTGGCCGGGTCGGTGGTGGGCGTGCCGGTGTACCTGCTGCTGTCCAGGGCACATGGCCTGGGCTCGGAGGCGCTGCCCGCGCCCTTCGCCCACCAGTTCCGCGCGGTGGCGGAGGTGGCGGTGCGGGGGCTGGACGGGCTGCCGCCTCACGCGGCGCTGGCGGCCTGCGTGGCCGTGGGCGTGGGCGCGTTGCTCACCGGGGTGTCTCGTGGCCAGGCGGCGCGGTGGCTGCCGCTGCCGGTGGCGCTGGGTATCGGCTTCATCCTGCCGGCCTACTACGCGGTGACGCTGTGCCTGGGCGCGCTGGGGCTGGCGGCGGCGCGTTGGCGCTGGCCCCTGGCCGCGGACCGGGACACGTCCACGCTGGCGGCGGGCGCCATCGCGGGCGAGTCGTTGGCGGGCGTGCTCATCGCCGCGCTGATGGCCTTCGGCCTCACGTAGCCGGCGAGGGCTCGCGCACCTTCGCCAGTGAGCGGCGGATGCGGCCCTCCATGAGGTTGGGCACGTGCCGCGCGCGCTCCAGGGCCTCGCTCAGCACGCGCGCGGCTTCTTCCCGGTCGCCCCGGCGCAGCGCCGCCAGCCCCATCATCTCCAGGACCTCCAGCGGCTCCTGCTCCACGGACACCTGCGCGGAGCGCTCGCGCAGGGACCACCACGCCTCGGGGGCGGCGTCGCGGGTGGCCAGCTCCACCATGGAGAAGAGGACCTCCTCCGACGGGCTCAGCTCCACGCCCGGCGGGCCCTCCGCCATCACCTGCCGCACCTGGGCCAGCACCTCGCGGGCGCGGGTGTGCCGGCCCATCCAGGCCAGGGCCCGGGCCTGGAGCAGCAGGGCCCATGGGCGCGACGCCACCTCCGGGTGCCGCCGCTCCAGGGCCATGGCGCGGGTGATGTGGGGCGCCGCGGCGTCGGCGTCGCCGGCCTGGTAGTGCAGCTCTCCGAGGTTGTGCTCGGCGAAGTACTCCCAGCCCACCATGCCCAGCTCGCGGCCCAGGTGCATGAAGCGCTCCTGGTCCTTCAGCGCCCGCGTCAGCTCCTTGCGCGCCACCCACAAGTTGCGCCGGTTGTTGATGGCGCTGCCCAGGTGGAAGAGGTCGCCGCGCTCGGTGCAGGCGGTGATGACCTCGGTGAGCACGCGCTCCGTCTCGTCGATGTCGCCCAGGTTGGGGAGGATGACGGCCAGCAGCAGCTGCGCCACCACCTGCGTCTCGTAGCCCGCGTCGCCCAGGCGGCGGGCGCGCTCGGCGGCGGCCTCCAGCGGCATGCGCGCCTCCTGCCACTCGCCCTTGCGGAACTGGGCGCGTCCCAGCGCCAGCAGCAGCCGCGCCTGCACATAGGGCGAGGACACGGTGGCCGCCAGGTGCTGGGCCTCCAGCGCGCGGGCCTCGCTGCGCGTGTAGTCGTTCACCCAGTCCAGCGCCATGGCCTCGTCCAGCAGCAGCTCCACCTCCGTGCGCGTGTGGCCCAGGCGGCGGGCGCGCTCGCGGGCCGCGGCGAAGTCCGCCAGCGAGTCGTCATACCGGCCAATGCGGATGCGCATCAGGCCCCGGCCGCGCAGCGCGGTGAGGCAGCGCAGCTCGTCGGTGGGCTCCAGCAGCTCCAGCGCCCGCGTGTACATGGCCTCGGCGTCGAGGAAGGCGTGGCGGCCCCGGGCGGACTCGGCCAGGTCGATGGAGAGCGCGGCGGCCTCGTCGCGACGCCCGGCGGCGGCCGCGTGCAGGGCCAGGCGGGGCAGGCGCTGGCGCTCAACGGCCCCGGCCGCGCTGAGGAAGTAGCGGTAGGCGGCGTGGTGGATGCGCTCGCGCTCGGCGGCGGGCAGGTTGGCGGCCACGGCTTCGCGGAGCAGCTCGTTGCGGAAGCTCAGCCCTTCGTTGCGGTGGGACACCAGCAGGCCTGAGTCCAGGAGCCGCCGGGTGGCGTGGCCCGCGTCCAGGGGGAAGCCGCCCGCGGCCCCTTCGCGCTCCAGCTCGCGCACCACGCCCTCCGCCGTGGCCGCGGTGAAGTCCGTGCCCAGCATCGCGCACAGGCGCGCGTGCGCGGCCAGCGATGGCGGCAGCGCGCCCAGCTCACGGTCCGCCAGCCACTCCACCAGCCGGAGCTCGGGCACCTTCTCCAGCCCGTCCGTGACGAGGTACCAGCTCCCGCCCGGCGCGCGCTGGCGCACCAGGCCCTGGCGCTTGAGGCCGCGCACCAGCTCCACCAGATAGAGCGGGACGTGCTGGGCGCGCTCGACGATGCGCTCCACCGCCTGCGCGGGCACGTTCTCCACCGGCTTGAGCAGCAGGCGGCACAGGGCCTGGGCCTGGTCGACCGCCAGCGCCGGCAGGGACAACGTGGCCTGCTTCGCGGCGCGCGTGCCCCAGGTGGGGCGGCTCTTCTCGAAGCCGGGGCGCGCCAGCACGCAGACCCACAGCGGGACGCTGGCCTCGGCGAGGCAGGCGTACTCCAGCGCGTCCAGCGCCGTCTCCTCCGCGAAGTGCGCGTCGTCCAGGACGAGGCACAGCGGGCGCTCGCGGGCATTGGCGGCCAGCAGCTCACCCGCGGCGCGCATGGCCAACGAGCGCAGCGCGCCGGGCGCGGCGGCCCAGCTCTGGAGCTCCGGGCCCCCAGGCGTGTACCAGCCCAGCGTGGCGGCCACGCCGGGCCACAGCTCGGTGCCCAGCGTGGGGCCCAGGCGCTGGAGGATGGCGGCGCGCGTCTGCTGCTCGGTGTCCGTGTCGTCGCGCTCGAAGGCGTTGAGGGCGCACCGCAGCAGCGTGCGCAGGGTGCCGTCGGGGTCACCCTGCACCGGCTCCCGGGAGCGCGAGCTGTACACCCGCGCGTGGGGCAGCATCAGGTGGAGGCGGCGGGCGAGCGTGGCGGCCAGGTGGCTCTTGCCCAGGCCTCGCTCGCTCAGGACGGTGACGATGGTGGGCGTGGCGCCCCCCACCGCGGAGCGCGCGCTCTCCAGCAGCTCGGCCAGCTCCGCCTCGCGGCCCACCAGCACCTCGCTGCCCAGCTGGAGGACGGTGATGTCCGGACGGGGCGCGGCGCCCGGCGGCGCGGGGCGCAGGAGCCCCCGCAGCTCCGGCACCTCCATGCAGGGCACCTCGGGCACGGCCTCGGCGGCGGCGGGAGACAGCAGGAGGCCATGGGCCTCGGGCCCGCCGGGATAGCGGTCCTCGCGGGACAGGATGGCGCCCAGGTAGCGCGGCGCGCCGGTGGGGCGGCGCTGCACGGTGACGGCGGACACGTCCACGAGGCCGTTGGGCGACAGGCCCCGCTCCGCCAGTCCCTCCGCGGCGCGCATGGCGCGGCGCACCGGGTTCTCTCCCGCGTCCGGGTCGAAGACGGCGGCGATGCGCTGGGCGTCGGAGAAGGCCAGGTGGCCGCCATAGGAGGCCAGGGCCTTCTGGAGCGACACGGGGTTGGCGCGCGAGGTGAGGAACAGGATGGCGACGGAGCGGCGCACCTGGGCGGGGCGCGGCTCGCCCGGCGCCGCGGGCCGAGGCGTCGGTGGCGCGGTGGCGCGGTGGGCGTGCTCGAAGGCCTCGCGCAGCGCGCTGCCCAGCGCGGCGGCGCTCTCCGGACGGCGCGCGGGCTCCTTCGCCAGGCAGCGCAGCACCACCTCCTCCACCGCGGGCGGCACGGGCGCGAAGTCGGACGGGGGCGGTGGGCGCAGCGACAGGTGGGCCTGGAGCACGTCCGGGGTGGGGCCGAAGAAGGGTGGCCGTCCGGTGAGCATCTCGTAGAGGAGGACGCCCAGCGCGTACACGTCCGGGCGGGCGGAGATGTCCGCGGTGCCCGTACACTGCTCGGGGGCCATGTACTCCGCGGTGCCGGCGAAGCCAGACGCGTCGCTGGGCGTGGAGGCCTCGCTGGGCAGCGGGGCGCTCTCCGTGGTGGCGCCCCGCACCAGGCCGAAGTCGAAGACGCGCACGCGGCCCGTCGCTTCATCGACGAAGAAGTGCTCCGGCTTGAGGTCGCAGTGGGCCAGCCCGTGGGCGTGGACCTGGGCCACCGTGTCCACCACGGCCAGCGCGCGGGCGGCCAGCTCTTCGGCGGGCAGCCGCCCCTCGGCGCGGGCCAGCCGGTCCGCCAGGGTGGGCAGCGGCACGTACTCCATGGCCAGGAAGCGCGCGCCGCCCGTCAGCGCGCCCGTCTCATAGAGCGCGGGCACCGTGGGCGGCCCGAGCACCCGCAGGGCCTCCGACTCACGGGCGAGCTGGGCCCGGCCCAACCCGTTGCTCCCACGCGCCACCTTGATGGCCACGCGTTGACCGTCCGCTTCGCGCAGGGCGTCCAGCAGCACGCCGAAGCCCCCTTGCGCGAAGACGCCGTCCACCTGGTAGCCCGGAACGGCGGGCACGGGGGACGGCGAGGGGGGTTCTCCCTGGGGAGGCGGTCCTGGCGGGCACGGCGCATGGGAGCCTTCCCAGCGCCGTCCGCATGTCTGGCATCGCGGCACCAGGGGACTCTACGTCAGGTGTCCGCCGGTTTCAGAACCCCCGGGGGCGTCTACGTACCATCCCGGGGGTCCAAGGTTTCCCACCACCGTGTTCAGCGTTCCGGGACTTCCACCGCGCGCAGCAGCGTGGACTCCGAGCCCGGCATGCGCACGCGCAGGAGCAGCGCGGCGCCAGGCTTCGCGGACGTCAGCGCCTGGGCGGCGTCCGACACGCTGGCGATTTTCTGGTCGCCGACCTGGACCAGCACCATGCCCGGCACCAGCCCGCCGCGCTCGGCGGGGCTGCCGGGCTCCACGGCCACCACCTGCGCGCCGCCGTCCCGCGTCTCCGTCAGCTGCACGCCCAGTCGCCTCGGCGCGGAGGCGGACGCGTTGCGCGGGAGCACCTCTTGCTCGCCATTCAGCGCCGGCCGCGTGCCCAGGGTGACGTCCAGCGACTGCGTCTTGCCGCCGCGCAGCAGGTCCACCTTCACGCGGCTGTCGGGCTGGAGCAGGGCCACGGCGCGCGTCAGCCCGCCCGCGGACTCCACCGGCCTGCCATTGACAGAGGTGATGACGTCCTCCTCGCGCAGGCCGGCGCGCTCGCCCGGGCTGCCGCGGTTGACGCCCGCCACCACCGCGCCCTTCATCGCCTCCAGGCCCAGCGCCCGCGCCAGGTCCGGCGTGAGGTCCTGCACGGCCAGGCCCAGCCAGCCGCGGCGCACCACGCCCGTCTCCTTGAGCTGCGGCAGCAGCGCCTGGATGAGCTTGCTGGGCACCGCGAAGCCAATGCCCGTGGCGCCGCCGACGATGGCGGTGTTCATGCCCACCACCTCACCCTTCATGTTGAAGAGCGGCCCGCCGGAGTTGCCGGGGTTGATGGCGGCGTCCGTCTGGAGGAAGTCGTCATAGGGGCCCGCCTGGATGTCGCGGGCCCGCGCGGACAGGATGCCCGCGCTCACGCTGGACGCCAGGCCGAAGGGATTGCCAATGGCCATGACGGCGTCGCCCACGCGCAGCGCGTCCGAGTCCCCCAGCGGCACCGCCGGCAGGTTGCCCGGCGCCTCCTTCAGCTTCAGCAGGGCCACGTCGGTGAGCGGATCGCGCCCCATCACCTCCGCGTCGAAGGCACGCCCGTCGTCCAGCTTCACGCGCACCTGGTCGGCGTCCTCCACCACGTGGTTGTTGGTGAGGACGATGCCCGCGGCGTCGATGATGAAGCCGGAGCCCGCGCCCTGTCGCGCCGGGCCGTTGCCCTCGCCGCCGAAGCCGGGCGGCAGGCCGAAGCGCTCCGCCATCCCGGGCGGCAGGCGCTGCATGGCGGCTGACCTGCGGGGCCGCGCGCGCACCTCCACGTTGACCACCGCGCCCTTCACCGCGTCCACCAGCGGGGCCAGCGAGGTGATGCCGCCCTGGCTTCCGGCCACGGCCGGATTGAAGAGCGCCTTCTGGATGGGCGGCGCCGCCTGCGCTGGAGCAGCGGCGGCGACCTGGGCGGTGGGAGCGGGCGGCGCCGCGGACGCGGAGCCAATGGCCTGGCCGCAGGCGCCAAGCGTGGCGGCGGGAAGAAGGACCAGAGCACTGAGGAGGCGGCGGGACGGGAGCGAGCAGGTCATTGTTCGTTCTCCAATCGAGAGGGAAAATGCCGGTTCAGGCGAGGGGCCTGCGCGAGAAAGGTCCCACCTTGGAGGGGTGGAAGATGATGCCCGGCCGCCGACTGTCCCCCGACGTCAGCAGCGGTCATCGCCATGGGGTTTCTTGTGTGAGCCCCGCGCCCGAACCGATGCTGGGAGGCATTGCAGGTGGCGGGCCAACGCGCTTCGCTCTCGGGGTGCCTCGGGGCCACGGGCCGTGCGTGCCCCAGGTGCCCCGTCGTTCCGGGGCAAACTGCCCCGGCTTGGGGCATTTCTCCCCGAGGCAACGTGCCCCGCCCAGGGCCCACGGCGTGGCACGGGGGATGCTCATGCGTGGGACGCCCGGCGCCGCCCCGTCCCCAAGCGAGGAAGGGGCCCAGGTGCCGGGCGTGCCCACCACACCCAAGGAGCAACGATTGATGGGGCCAGATGAAGTCACGGCGGTCAGCGATGAGGTTCGGGAGTGGCCGCGGTCGACGCGGGAGTGGGTGGCGCGCCGCAGCGCTCCGCGCATCCTCCTGGGGGAGGACCAGCCGGAGATGCGCAGCCTGCTGAAGCGAGCGCTGTCCCGGCGCGGGTATGACGTCGTGGAAGCTCCGGACGGGCCGGGGCTCGTCAAGGCCCTGGTGGACGGACTGCTCGCGCAGCAGACGCAGGTCCCCGACCTCATCGTCACCGACGTGCGCATGCCCGGCTTCTCGGGCATCGAGGTGCTGGCCCGCCTGCGCCGCGAGGGCTGGACGACGCCCGTCATCCTCATCACCGCCTTCGGGGATGCGCAGCTCCACGAGGAAGCGGAGCTGCTCGGCGCGGCGCGCGTGCTCAACAAGCCCTTCGCCATGGAGGACTTGTGCGAGGCGGTGGAGGCGCTGGTGCCGCCTCCGCGCTGAGCCTTCACGGCGCGCGTGCCCCGACTGTTCACCCGGTGTCGCGGGCCCGCCGTTGAATCCGATGGACGCGGTGGTACGGGTGCTTGCACCCTGACGGACCTGGGTCCAGGCTCGCGCGGGGCGGTCGGCGTCGCACGAGCCGCTTCACTCGAGGCGTCTCATGCGGATTCCAACCTGGCTGCTGTCATTGCTCGCGCTGGGCGCGGCGTGCCATTGCAGCCCCACGAACCGGCCGGTGCCGGATGCGGGAGGCGGCGTGCAGGAGCCCGTGCGGCGCGTGGCGCACATCATCCGTGAGTATCCACACGCGACGAATGCCTTCACCCAGGGGCTGGTGTTCCACCAGGGGCACCTCTTCGAGAGCACGGGGCACCAGGGGACGCTGCGGCAGTTGTCGCTGGAGAGCGCGCAGCCGGTGTGGATGGAGCGGCTGGGGAACATCTTCGCGGAGGGCCTGGCCAGCGACGGCGAGCGCCTGTACCAGCTTACCTGGACCGAAGGCCTGCTCTTCACCTGGAGCGGCCTGCCTCCGCGGCGCGAGCGGACCACGCGCTACGCGGGGGACGGCTGGGGCCTGTGCTACTGGGACGGGAAGCTGGTGCGCAGCGATGGCGGCACCATGCTCACCTTCCACGAGCCCGACGGCTTCGCCCTGGTGGGCGCGGTGCAGGTGAAGCTGCGCGGCCAGCCCGTGGAGCTCATCAACGAGCTGGAGTGCGCCAACGGCGTCATCTACGCCAACATCTGGCACAGCTCGGACGTGCTGGAAATCGACCCCGCCACGGGGACGGTGGTGGGCGTCATCGACGCGTCGGCGCTGACGCGCGCGGTGGCGGGGCAGGTGACCAGCCCGGAGGCGGTGCTCAATGGCATCGCCGTGGAGCCGGGCTCGGGCCGCATCTTCATGACGGGCAAGCTGTGGCCCCGCCTCTTCGAGGTGCGCCTGGGCGAGGTGGACTGAGACGTCAGCCCTTGCGGGTGCCGTCGTCGCGCTCCAGCTTGCGGTACAGCGTCTTGCGGTCCACCCCGAGGATGCGCGCCGCCAGCGTGCGGCTGCCGCCCACCGCCTCCAGCACGCGGTGGATGTAGCGCCGCTCCAGCTCCTCCAGCGTCACCAGCTCCGAGGCGTCCTGCGTCTCCGGCACCACGCGCGGCTGGCTGTAGTTGCGGACGCGCTCGGGCAGGTCGTCCACGGTGATTTCCTCGAAGGAGGTGAGCGCCACGGCGCGCTCCAGGCAGTTCTGCAGCTCGCGCACGTTGCCCGGCCAGCCGTAGGCCAGCAGCCGCTGGGCCGCCGCGGGGGACGGGCCCAGCACGCGCTTCCCGGTGCGCGAGGCGAACTGTTCGATGAAGCGCTGGGACAGGGCCAGCACGTCGTTGCCGCGCGCGCGCAGCGGCGGCAGCTCCACGCCGATGACGTTGAGCCGGTAGTAGAGATCCTCGCGGAAGCGGTCCTCCTCCACGGCCAGCTCCAAGTCCCGGTTGGTGGCGGCGACGATGCGCGCGTCGAAGGGGACCTCGGTGTCGCCGCCCACCGGGCGCACCGTGCGCTCCTGCAGGGCGCGCAGCAGCTTGGGCTGGAGGGTGAGGGGCAGCTCGCCCACCTCGTCCAGGAAGAGGGTGCCGCCGTTGGCCTGGACGAACAGGCCGGTGCGCGCGGCCTTGGCGTCGGTGAAGGCGCCCTTGGCGTGGCCGAACAGCTCGCTCTCCAGCAGGGCCTCCGGCATGGCCGCGCAGTTGATGGCGACGAAGGGCCCCTCCTTGCGGCGCCCGCGCGTATGGACGGCCCGGGCCGCCACTTCCTTGCCGGTGCCGCTCTCGCCGGTAATCAGCACCGTGGAGTCCAGGTCCGCCACGCGGTCGATGAGCGCGTAGGCCTGCTTCATGGCGGGGCTCTCACCCACCACGGCGCCGCTGTCCTCGCGCCGGCCCAGCTCCTGGCGCAGCCTGCGCACCTCTTCCCGCAGGGCGCGGTGCTGCACGGCGCGCTCCAGCACCAGCACCAGCGCGTCCACGTCGATGGGCTTGGTGACGAAGTCGTAAGCGCCGGCGCGGATGGCGGCCACCGCCGTCTCCAGGCTGCCGAAGGCCGTCACCACCACCACGGGGATGTCCGGGCGGTTGAGGGCGATGCGCTCGCACAGCGCGAGCCCGTCCATGCCGGGCATGCGCAGGTCCGTGAGCACCACGTCGAAGTCCTCGGCGGCCAGCCGCACCAGGGCCTCGTCCGCGGACGGGAGCGCCACGGGCGTGAAGCCCCGGCGCGTGAGCCCCTTCTCCAACATCGCGCGCATCTCGCGCTCGTCCTCGACGACTAGGACGCGGCCTGGCATGTGTCCTCACCTCTTGGCAGGTAGATGGAGAAGCAGCTACCGCGTCCGGGCTCGCTGCGCACGGCAATCCAGCCGCCATGCTCCAGCATGAGCCCATAGGAGACAGACAGGCCCAGCCCGGTGCCCTCGCCCACGTCCTTGGTGGTGAAGAAGGGCTCGAAGACGTGGGACAGCACGTCCTCGGGGATGCCCTGGCCTTCGTCCTCCACGTCCAGGCGCACGTAGTCCGCCTCGGGCCCGCCCACGTCCGGGGGCGGGGTGCCCCGAGCGTGGGCCGCGCGCACGCGCACCGTGCCCGGCTGCTTCATGGCCTGCACGCCGTTCATCACCAGGTTCGTGAGCACCTGCTGCACCTGGCCCGCGTCCACCTCCACCGTGAGCCCCGCGGGGATGTCCGTCTCCAGCGTGACGCTGCTTCGCGCCGCCATGGAGCGCAGCAGCGACAGGGTGCGTTCGACCAGGCCCTGCACGTCTTCCGGTGCGCGGTGCGGCTTCCTCCGCCGCGCGAAGTCGAGGAGCTGGCGGATGATGGCCGTCATGTGCTGGGCCTGCTGCGAGATGATTTGCGCGCACTCGCCCACCTCCTCGCCCTCCGCCTCGCCGGAGGAGATCATCTTCGCCCGGCCCATGACGACGTTGAGCGGGGTGCCCAGCTCATGCGCCACGCCGGAGGCCAGCTTGCCCACGGTGGTGAGCCGGTCCGCGTGACGCAGGTGGTCCACGGCGGACAGCCGCGCGGCCGTCTCCGTGGCGAGGCGCGAGCGCGTCTCCTCCAGTTGTTCGCCCATGCGGTTCATGGCGCCGGCCAGCGTGGTGAGCTCGTCGCCGCGGCGCTGCGGGAGCGGCACGCGGGCGGTGAGGTCGCCCTGGCCAATGCGGTGGGCCAGGGACACGAGCTGGTCCACCGGCTCGCCCACCAGCCGGCGGCCCATGGCCATGGCGGCCACGATGAAGCCAAGGGCCATGGCGGCGGTGGCGGCGAAGGTGCCCATGACCACGGTGTTGACGTACCGCTGCTGTTCGCCCAGCGACTCGGTGATTTCGATGGCGCCCAGCCGGTTGCCGATGAGCACCGGCGTGTACGAATGCAGCAGGCCCGGGTCCACGGCGGGGTCCACCATGGAGCCGTCCTTGCCCTGGAGCAGGGACGCGAGCAGGCGCGGCGGGAAGCCAGTGAGGGCCGGGGTGCCAGGGCCGCCATCCAGCCACACCCAGCGCAGGTGGACCTGCTCCTGGAAGCGGTTGGCCTGCTGGAGCAGGGTGAGCGCCTCGCGCTCTCCGGCGAGCTGCCACGCCTTGCCGATGGAGCCCGCGAGCGTGTGGCCGAGCAACCGGTGGTCATGCTGCATGTCCAGGGCGGAGCGCTCGAGCTCGCGGCGGACCTGGACGTACTGCAAGCCCGCCATGACGGCGATGGCGAGCAGGACGAGGGCGAGGGTGAACTTGCGGGCGAGTCTCACGGGCGGTTCGAAAGAGGCTGCTCCGGTCCGTGCGCCTCGAGGGGGAGGGAGCGCACGGACCGGAGGTGGGTTCTCACAACGTACCGCGAGTGCCGCAACAAGGAAGGCGGCGTTTGCCGCACGGGCCCTCGCCGGCCGTCGGGACGGGCGGGCCTTGCTTCCTTGGGCTCACGCAAAGCATCCGCTGTGCCAATGGGGGCGGGGTGGTGCCTCACTCGGGGACGCGTGTGCCGTGTCCCACCCTGGGCGGGGCAGATTGCCTCGGAGAGGGGCAGGATGCCCCGGGCACCTTTCTACAAGCCCGACGTCTTATGTCCTCGCACGAAATCCTCACGGAGGAACCGGCGCCGGAGCGTGCGCGTGACCTCCGCGTCCCACCGGGCGGAGAACACCTCCACGAAGGTGCGGCGGAAGCGCAGCGCGCACGCCAGACACAGCAGCGTGGTGGCCAGCCCGATGACCGCGTTCTGCCAGGAGGCGAGGTTCCACTGCCCCTGCCAGAACCACTCCCGCATGCTCGTGGGCCAGTAGTAGTAGATGGGCCAGCCCGGGCCGCTGCCCGCGAGGTCGCAGAGCAGGTGCAGGTGGAAGGCGAACAGGGACAATGCCGCCACCCGCAGCCGCTCACGCGCCAGCGCCGCGCAGGCCACCGCCGTGACGATGGCGCCCACGTAGCCATGGAAGATGACGTGGTGATAGCGGATGTAGGCCGCCTCGCCCGCGAGCAGCGTGAGCCCATCCAGGTCCGGCGCCAGTCCCGCGCAAGTGACGAGGATGCGGTCCCTGCGCTCACGCAGCCCCTGCGCCGCGAGCCAGGCCAGCTCGGCATGGACAATCGGATTCATGTCCGCAGCCTATGCCGCTGCCCGGCCTCACTTCACCCGACCACGGGCGCTCGCCGGGGTGTGCCGAGCAGCTCCAGCGTGCGCATCGCCACGTCCACCAGGGAGGAGGCACACGGGTGGCAGCCGCCACCGCAGCAGCCCGGCCATTCACCCTCCGGGTCACGCAGCAGGGGATACACGCAGCCCCGCAGCGAGTCCGGCAAGCCGACCTCCTCGCACGCGCGGCGCAGCGCCGCCTGCACGGCCGCGTCCTTCACATCCAGCACGGCCCGTTCATAACGCCCGGGCCAGCAGGCGCCAGCCCCCGGTGCAAGGTCGCTCCCTTTCTGATTGCCTAAAACCATTAGGAGCCTTACGAGGCCGGTGCCGTGCCTACTCGATCTCCCACTTCCCCGGCGCCCGCGGCGCTGCCGCGCTACGAGCGGCTCCGGCGCCTGGCGCTGCGCTTCCCTGAGCTCGACGCGAGCGCCATCGAGACGTGCATCGCCCTGCTGAGGGCTTCGCACGACTTGTCGGGGGCCTACGACGCGCACCTGGGCCGTCACGGCCTGTCGATGGGGCGCTTCATGGTGCTGGTCCGGCTGCTCACCACCGAGGACGACGAGGTGGAGCGCGTGAGTGGGCTCACGCCCGCGGACCTGGCGGAGAGCTCCGGCGTCAGCCGGGCCACGATGACGGGGCTGCTGGACACGCTGGAGAAGGACGCCCTCATCTCCCGCGAGGACCATCCGGGGGACCGCCGCATGTACACGGTGCGCCTCACGCCCAAGGCCCGGCAGCTCATCGAAGGAGTGTTGCCGGACCACTACCGGCGGATTGCCGCGCTGATGGCGCCCTTGAGCGAAGAGGAGCGCGCCACGCTGCGGACCTTGCTGGCGAAGGTCACCTCGGGGCTCCCCCTGCTCAAGGAGCCCTGACTCACGACCTCGCCGCGCGGGGCCTGCCGGAGCACCGACACGCCCCGCGATGACCAGGCCGCTCAGCGCTTCGCGTGGGCGCGAGCCCGGGCGGGCTTGCGGCGGCGGGTGAACAACGCGGCGAAGGAGAGCAGGCCCGCGGCGACGGTGATGGGCACACCCGCCGCTCCGCCGCCGGAGGCATTGCAGCCCTGCGCCCCATCGGCGCCTGGCGGACGCTCCCCGGAGAGGAGCTCCTCGGGGGTGGTGATGCCCCAGCGGGTCTGCGGCCGCGTCTCGGGCGTCTGGACGATGGGCGCGTCGGGGAGCTCCTCGGCCGGCGCGTCCTCACCCGGCTGCTCCGGCGCGGGGAGGGGGGG